>NZ_JACJDU010000043.1:0-44634 GCF_014163715.1 Shewanella sp. SR44-4
CTAAACTTGTTTAATATAGCTTCTTTAAATTGACCGGAATGCCTTTGATAATTCACTTGCTGTAACTTACCGCTCCCTGTTTATTTGTAAATTAATTGAGGCGACAACTATCCTGACACAGGGGGGTTTTTAAGGTGTACATTTCTATTCATTTCCATTTCCATTTCCATTTCCATATAGTTTAAAATACGTCCTATTAAAAACTAAATATATCAATTTAATTAGAAAAAAACCATTATCACTTTTAATGTATCTCTTCCAGAGCAGGGTGAAGACCCCGAACGTTTTTTAAACAAAAATAGTTTATTTAATGAGTTGTTATAACCCATAAAATCTTCATGGCTTGGACTATTTTTTGTTTGCAGGTTAAACGAATAGTTCAAAAAGCAAGCACTAATGCGGTTAACCTGTCTTCCAGAGCCTCCACATGAGTGTTGAAATGACACAAAAAAGCCCAAACGCAGTTGGGCTTTATTAACATGTAACATAGCAATTAAGACATTACATTTTGGTCTGTAAATAGTTTTGTAAACCAATACGTTCGATTAGACCGAGTTGCTTTTCTAACCAGTACATGTGGTCAGATTCAGTGTCATCTAATAACACTTCTAAAATTTCACGGCTTTGGTAATCAGCTTTTTCTTCACATAGCGCGATAACTTTACGCAAATGATCAGCTACATGATATTCGTATGCAAGATCATTTCTCAGCATTTCTTGCACATCTTTACCAATATTCAGCGCTTCACGGCTGCCAACATCTGGAGTGCCTTCTAAAAACAAAATGCGTTGAACTAATTTAGCTGCATGCAACTTCTCGTCGTCTGACTCATGCAGAATACGGGTATACAGTTCATTGAACCCCCAGTCTTCATACATGTGAGCATGGACAAAATATTGATCCATGGCAGACAATTCGCCGGTTAATAAACTATTTAAAGCGTCGATGACTTCTGGATGGCCTTTCATGATAATTTCCTATTAGTCGTTAATTTGTGATTGAAGATAATTTTGAATACCGGTTTGATTGATTAGCTCTTGCTGCGACTCAATCCAATCTAGATGTTCTTCTTCGTCTTCGAGTAAATCTTCAAATAAATCGCGGCTAACATAATCTTGCTGAGTTTCGCATACCTTAATGGCTTCACGCAAAATGGCAATTTGTTCCGTAATTGCAGTTAGATCACAGCTAAGCATTTCTTCAGCATGTTCACCAATGCGCAATTTATCTAACTGTTGTAGGTTAGGTAAACCTTCAAGAAACAATACACGTTCAATCAGCTTGTCAGCATGCTTCATGTCTTCAATCGATTTTTTATACTCTTTCTCATTAAGCTTTTCCAATCCCCAATGCTTAAACATGCGAGCATGTAAAAAGTATTGGTTAATGGCGGTCAGCTCACAGGTAAGTACACGATTGAGTTGGCTGATGACTTTAGGATGACCTTTCATAGTAATGTCCCTCGATAAATAATGTGATCTCGATCAATTACAAACAGGATAAAACACTATAGGGGTAATTGCAAATTTTCCTTTATTTTCACACACTTACAATTGATAACCATTATCATTATAACTAAGCTTTGTAACTCGTTAGCAATACATAAACATAAAAAAAGCCTTCAAAATGAAGGCTCTTTACAAAGCATCAGTTTATTAACTTAAGCTTTAGGCAATTAACGGTGTTAAATAATTCGATTTTGATTTAGCAACTCATTGCGAGCTTGCTCTTTTTCCATACGGCGTTTACGTTTGTCACATGGATCATCACAGTCACACGCTTTTTCAATTCCTAAAACACCTAAACCACCACAACTACCTTCTACCGCTTTCTTCTTTACGATATAGCCGATAGACATTAACAAAAAGAACAATAATAACACTACAAATGCTGCTATAAATGTACTCATTACAAACTCCAATTACTCATTCAGATAAGGGTATAATACTTTTTTAATCAATCAGTTTAAAATAAAGAACCTACTTAACATACGATTTAAACGCATCGCTGTAATAGACCTGATAACCCTGTTCTTGCTTCTCAATCAACATTATTGCTAAATTTTTCTCTTTAGCAAGTGCCAATGAAGCCTCAGTACCTAACACCATCATAGCGGTGGCATATCCATCTGCGGTCATACAACTAGAGTGTAACACGGTTGCAGAGGCAAGTTGATGCTTAATAGGATAACCGTTACGAGGATCGATTAAATGTGAAAAACGTTCGCCATTCTCTTGATAAAAGTTACGGTAATCACCCGATGTTGCTAATGACATGGTGCCAGGTTCAATCACTTGCTGAACGGCTTGTCCTTCACTCGTAGGTTGCTCAACAGCCACTCGCCATGGAGTTTTATCGGCTTTAGTACCTTTAACATTAAGCTCACCACCTATTTCGACTAAATAACCAGACACATGATATTTGTCTAATAGCGCGGCAATTTTATCGACACCAAAACCTTTTGCTATTGAAGATAAATCAACATACAGGTCTGCATTATGCTTAGTTAATGTTAAGCCTTTTATCGACAGTTCCTTGATGCCCATTTTAGCTTTAGCGTTATCGATTTGAGCTTGCGTCGGGATGGTTATAGGTCGTTTATCGGGACCAAAGCCCCACAAATTAACCACTGGTCCTAAGGTGATATCTAACGCCCCATCAGTCTCTTGATAAAGACGCATACCTTCTTCGATAACCTTAATGGTATCAGCGGATACTTTAACGCTTTGTTGAACTTGTAATTGATTGAACTTAGACAGTTCTGAGTCCGAACGATAAGTCGACATTTGATCGTTTACCACTTCCAATGCCATATCAATTTCAGCTTGCAGTAACTGCGGTTCTGGCAAGCGGTCATTGTTGACTACTTTAATATGATAAGTGGTCCCCATCGTACTACCAGATAATGAAATAATGGGCTCTGGTGAACTGCAAGCACTCACCAATAGCAATAACGCCGGCAATAGCAATAACTTGATTGAATTTACAGTCATGTCAAATTTACACTTGTAATAAATAAACAAAAAAAATTGCAGCGTGCAAGACCAGTGTTTAACCACCCTGTCTGCACTGCTGCAATCTCATGACTTACATGTCGATGTTATGGATTAACTCATTAACCACCGAAATCATCTAGTAAGATGTTTTCGTCTTCGACACCTAAATCTTTTAGCATACCAATAACTGCTGCGTTCATCATTGGAGGTCCACACATGTAGAACTCACAATCTTCTGGCGCATCATGGTCACGCAAGTAGTTTTCATACAATACGTTATGAATGAAACCGGTATAACCAGTCCAGTTATCTTCAGCTTGCGGATCTGATAACGCCACGTGCCATTTGAAGTTTTCATTTTCAGCCGCTAAGCCGTCAAAATCTTCAACATAGAACATTTCACGTTGCGAACGCGCACCGTACCAGAAGCTCATTTTACGCTTAGATTTAAGACGTTTTAATTGGTCAAAAATGTGTGAGCGCATTGGAGCCATACCAGCACCACCACCAATGAATACCATTTCTGCTTCGGTGTCTTTAGCAAAAAACTCACCAAATGGACCAGAAATCGTCACTTTATCACCGGCTTTTAAGCTCCAAATGTACGAAGACATTTTGCCGCAAGGCAAGGTTAAATTACGTGGCGGTGGCGTAGCAATACGCACATTCAACATAATAATGCCGAACTCTTCTGGGTAGTTAGCCATTGAGTAGGCACGAATGGTTTCTTCGTCTACTTTTGACTCTAACTTGAAGAAACCAAAGTGTTCCCAGTCGCCACGGTATTTATCAGGCACTTCAAACTCAGCATATTTAACATGATGAGCAGGAGCTTCAATCTGAATATAACCACCGGCACGGAAAGGCACAGATTCGCCGTCAGGAATTTGCAGCTTAAGTTCTTTAATGAACGTCGCTTTGTTATCGTTAGATAGAACCGCACATTCCCATTTCTTGATGCCGAAAATTTCTTCATCAAGTTCGATTTCCATGTCAGTTTTTACATTTACCTGACAAGATAAACGACAACCCTGACGTGCTTCGCCTTTACTAATGTGATCAAGCTCAGTAGGTAGAATATCACCACCACCAGACTTAATGTGTACACGACACTGGCCACATGAGCCACCACCGCCACACGCGCTCGATACAAAGATACCGTTGTCAGCTAAAACACTAAGTAGTTTGCCACCAGCACCTGTTTTAATTGCTTTATCTGCGTCGCCGTTAATACCAATCATGATATCACCGCTTGCCACTAGTTTTGATTTAGCAAATAAAATCACTAACACCAAAACCAAGACAATCACAGTAAACATACTCACACCTAGATAGACATCTAGCGGAGTAGATTCAAGAATACCCATTCACTTATCCTTAAAGGTTCAAATTAATGCGTCTTCTCAAGGTCTCTTAAAGAGAAACACCTGAGAATGACATGAAACCTAGAGCCATAAGACCTGCAGAAACAAAGGTAATACCTAAGCCACGTAAGCCATTTGGCACGTCAGAATACTTCATCTTTTCGCGGATACCGGCTAACAATACAATTGCTAACGCCCAACCAATACCAGAGCCAATACCAAATACTACGCTCTCGCCAAGGTTATAATCACGCTCAACCATGAAAGATACTGCACCAAAAATCGCACAGTTCACGGTAATTAAAGGTAAGAAAATACCCAACGCGTTGTACAAAGGTGGAAAGTACTTGTCTAAAGCCATTTCCAAAATTTGTACAAGTGCTGCAATCACACCGATAAAGGTGATGAACTTCAAGAAGCTCAAATCAGCATCAGGAAAACCAGCCCAAGCTAATGCGCCTGGAGCTAATAAACCTTGATAAATAATTTGGTTAGCAGGAACCGAAATAGCCAGTACCACGATAACTGCAACACCTAGGCCCATTGCAGTAGTGATTTTCTTTGATACAGCTAAGAAAGTACACATACCCAAGAAGAACGCTAGCGCCATGTTTTCAATGAAAACGGAGCGAATTAATAAACTAATATAATGTTCCATTGCGTTTACCCTTTTGCTTCAACTTGCTCTGGCTTATACGTACGGATCAACCAGATCAGACCACCGATCAAGAAGAATGCACTCGGTGGCAGTAGTAATAAACCGTTAGGCTGATACCAACCGCCGTCAGAGATTTTGCTGAGGATTTCTACGCCAAATAATGAACCATTACCAAATAGTTCACGCACAACGCCAACAGACAATAGAATTGCACCGTAACCTAAACCGTTACCGATACCATCCATAAAGCTCATCATTGGAGGGGTTTTCATTGCGTAAGCTTCAGCACGACCCATTACAATACAGTTAGTAATAATCAAACCTACGAATACCGATAACTGTTTAGAAATGGCATAAGCATAAGCTTGTAATACTTGGTCAACTACAATCACTAATGAAGCGATAATGGTCATCTGTACAATAATACGCACACTGCTTGGAATGTGGTTACGAATAAGTGAGATAAACAGGTTAGAAAACGCTGTTACCGCAGTTAATGCAATCGTCATTACTAATGCTGTTTCTAATTTACTAGTAACAGCAAGAGCACTACACACACCCAAAATTTGCAATGCAATTGGGTTATTATTGATAATCGGTCCGGTCAGAACCTGTTTAAGTTCTTTAACGTCAGCCATTAGCTTAACCCTCCGTTGCGTGCTTTAGCGATAAAGTTTGCGAAGCCTTCTTTACCTAACCAAAACGTCAATGAGTGTTGTACACCGTTACTGGTAAGTGTTGCACCTGAAAGAGCATCGACACCATGAACAGAACTAGCCACTGTAGGGTTTTTAGTTACACTAATGGCCAAGTTACCTTGCTCATCAAATAACTTTTTACCTTTCCACAATGCTTTCCATTTTGGATTTTCAACTTCGCCACCTAAACCAGGTGTTTCACCTTGGTCATAGTAAACAAGTCCTTGAACTGTGTTTAAGTCAGCCTCAAGTGCCAAAAGTGCATACATCGTTGACCACAAACCATAGCCGTGAATAGGAAGAATGACGCTAGTCAGTTTACCTTCATCATTATGAACAAGGTATACAACGGCGGTATCTGCAACACGTTTGATCGAAGCAATATCGTTTTCTGGCACTGACGAAGTGTCAGTATCACGAGACGCTTTGCGTTGATCGTAAAGGTTAGCATTACCCTCAACAAACTCACCGGTTTTAAGGTCAACTAAGCGAGCATCAACATATTGCTCATACTTGCTTAGAATTTCTTTCTTTGTGACTTTGCCTTCTTTGGTGTTTATCAGGCTCGCCGCTTCAAGAATATACTTTTGCTTATCGAGTAACTTATTTTCTTGCTGAATAGGCTTTAACACCACGGCAGCAGTCGAAACCAGTACTGAACAAACAAGACATAAGCCGACAACAACAAATAGCGTTCTACCGAACGAATCTTTATTACTAGCCACGAGCAATCCTCCGCTTGATATTTGACTGTACGACAAAGTGGTCAAATAATGGAGCAAATAGGTTAGCAAACAAAATAGCTAACATAATACCTTCTGGGAATGCAGGGTTAACCACACGGATAAACACCACCATTGCACCAATGAGGAAACCGTATGCCCACTTTGCAGTATTGGTAAACGACGCAGAAACCGGGTCTGTCGCCATAAACATCATACCGAATGCAAATCCACCTAACACTAAGTGCCAATACCAAGGCATTGCAAACATCGGGTTGGTGTCGCTACCTATCATATTAAGCAACGTCGCAATAGCGACCATACCTAAGAAAACACCACTAACGATTCGCCAAGAGGCAATACGGGCGTAAATGATAACTAGACCACCTAGCAAGATAGCAAAGGTAGACACTTCACCAACAGAACCTGGAATGAAGCCCATAAATGAGTCAATCCAGTTAGCCGTTGAGGCGTAGTCAAATGTACCTTGCGCTGCTTGGCTTAAGGCCGTTGCCCCAGAATAACCGTCAGCAACAACCCACGTGGTATCGCCAGACATGCTTAATGGGTAAGCAAAGTACAAGAAAGCTCGACCAGCTAATGCAGGGTTTAAGAAGTTACGCCCTGTGCCACCGAAGATTTCTTTTGCTACAACCACACCAAAGGTAATACCTAAAGCGACCATCCATAAAGGAATTGTTGGCGGTAGAGTTAATGCAAATAGCACTGAAGTAACGAAGAAACCTTCGTTAATTTCATGGCCACGCACTGACGCAAAGAGTACTTCCCAAAAACCACCAACAATGAAAGTCACTGCATAGATAGGTAAGAAGAAACACGCACCATAGAACATCAGAGACGTAATGCCCGAGTCTGCAGAGAGTTGAGCGCCAAATAATTCAAATAAGCCTACTTGCCAAACATCTGGTGTACCGAAACCGGCCACCATCGCTACTTGAGCCTGTAAACCTACGTTGTACATACCAAAAAACATTGCTGGGAATGTACATGCCCAAACCGTAATCATAATACGTTTTAGGTCGACATTATCGCGAACGTGGGTTGCCCCTTTGTTCACTTTACCTGGAGTATAAAATACTGTGGCTGCCGCTTCGTAAAGGGCATACCACTTTTCGTACTTGCCGCCTTTTTCAAATTGCGGCTCAATACGTTCGATAAAATCTTTCAAACTCATTAGCCTTCCCTCTCGATCGTATCTAAACAATCACGTAAATATGAACCATAGTCATACTTACCTGGACATACGAACGTACACAATGCCAAATCTTCTTCATCTAACTCTAATGCGCCTAAACGGACTGCGCCATCAAAGTCGCCAGAGAGTAAATCACGAAGTAGCATAGTAGGTAGAATGTCTAGAGGCATCACGCGTTCATAGTTACCAATAGGTACCATTGCACGGTCTGAACCGCCAGTACTAGTGGTCATATTAAATAGACGCGATGGGCTTAAATGGCCTAGGAATGCACGTGTAATAGAGAATTTGTCAGCACCAGGCATAGCCCAACCAAATAATTCTTTTTCATCACCTTCTTCCAGTACACTCACCTGCTGATGATAACGCCCCAAATAAGCTTGAGGTCCTACCGCAGTACGGCCGCTTAACACTGAACCCGAAATCACACGAACACCATCACCAACTGTTTCATCAGCAGTCAGTTCAGTCATGCTAGCACCTAAAACGGTACGAACTAGACGAGGGTTTTTCGCTTTAGGACCACCAATAGCAACCACACGTTCAGTGTTTAACACACCTTGAGTGAACAGTTGACCAAAAGCAATCACATCCTGATAGCCAATATGCCAAACAGTACGTGTTGCAGAAGCTGGTAGAACGTTGTGAATATGCGTACCTGCAAGACCTGCTGGGTGTTTACCCGCAAACTCTTGAACTTGGGCATTAGCTGCAGGGATATCGGCACCTTGAGCTTTACATAGGTAAACTTTACCTTCAGTTAATCGTGCTAGGACCTTTAGGCCATTTGCAAAATCTTCTTTATGTTGAGCTATGACTACCACAGGATCGGCAGCAAGAGGTTGAGTATCAATTGCAGTCACAAAAATACCCGCAGCAGTAGCATCTACAGCTGGCACTTTACTGAAAGGGCGTGTACGCAAAGCAGTCCATAAACCTGAATCAATCAGATTATCACGAACAACTTGTGCGTCTAACGTGTCTAACTTATCAGCATCGTATTGAGCAAAAGCAACGCTATCGTCACCTTCCACAGCAATAACAACTGACTGAAGTACACGTCTTGCACCTCGGTTGATTTCTAAAATAGTACCACTGGCTAAAGCCGTATATTTAACGCCTAAATTCTTTTTATCTTCAAAAAGAACTTGGCCTTTTTGTACTTTGTCGCCCACTTTGATTTTCATCGTTGGACGTAAGCCAATATACTCTTCACCCAAAGTCGCTACGTGTCTAATGGCTGGGCCATTATGGATAACTTGCTCTGGTCCGCCTGCTATAGGCAGTTCCAATCCTTTCTTAATTGTAATCATATCCACAAGCACTACGTTTGAAGGAAAGACAATGCGCCACGTTCCGCTACAAAAACAAAGTGTTAACAAACACTTGCCATTTGAGCTAGCGCAGATTTAACTCGAAAATGCGATCATAATCACGCTGGTCGCGCGCATTTTACCGCAAATATGAGACTATCGCCACGAAAATTATAGGTGTTTTCAAACCAATACCTAACACAATCGGTGGCTTTTAGATCAGACTAATTAAATTAGAACCTAGGAGTGAATGTTATCTGCTGAATTCTGATTTAAAAAAAATATAGCATTAATTTTTAAAGAAATAATTTTAGTTGTTTGTTTACAAGAACAGTTGCGCCTCAAATAACACCGCCCAAATGAGTCATCACTTGAGCAGTATTAGTATTTGGGAATAAAAGGCACAGCAAGCAGCGTTCAAATAGTGTTCAACACTGCCTATGTCTGGAAAAAACCACTTAGAAATGGCCTTGGTAACCAAAGTACGTAGTCATTTCAGATTGTGCTTGAAATCCCATTGCGGTGCTATTTGCCACTAACTCTTCGTCTAACAAATTATCTACACGTAAATACAACTCGTGCTGCTCAGTCAAACGGTAAGTTGCAGCGATATCAACCTTCCACTGACTATCAATAGCACGTTCATTGGTGAACCCACCTTGATAACCTAACTCAGATTGATATAAAGCTTGCGCCATAACGGACATATCACCATAAACAACACCAGAACTTAACGCCAGTTGCTGTTCTGACACCCAAGGTAGTTGGCTATTGGCAGCAAAACATGCCATCAATTCATTGCAATTAGCACTGTCTGTTTCTGCTTGGGTATATTGGTATTTGGCTTTGAATGGAATTGAAAAGTGATCAAATGTTAGTCCATACGCTATGCTCAAATCTGCGCCGACAACAGAGACATCCTTAATATTCTCTTGTAATGATATTTGTTCATAATCACATATCATGCCCTGCATACAGCTTACATGTTGGTTATCGTAATCATGCATATAAGCCGTCATGGCAATCGATAAAGCATCTTGTTGGTAGCTTAATGCTAATTGATATTGCAGCGCTTCTTGCGCTGTTTGCTCAATATTGCCGGCTGAAGCAGCTGTCCAAGCTTGTTTAGCTTGTAACGCGGCTAACCATGGCCCACTCTGATAAGCCACTTCAATAGAAGGCGACCAGCCATCATCAGAAAAGTCTGCAGCATTAAGGCTCGTATTTACATCACCAAGCTCACGAGAAACGCTGACATGCTCATAACCTAAACCGAGATTAATAGACCACTGACCATAATTTAATTTAGTGTCTACCGCTGATGAAAATGCCGAAGCATCATCAGTATACGTCAGTGCATATTCATCATCTGTTGTCGGCGTCAATGATAAATCATTGTTCCAAGACCAATCACGTTGACCTAAACGCATTTCAGCTTTATCTGTATGGTAGCGCGCACTATAAGTCACCTGATGCTGACCGTACATGCTGACACCTTTAGTTTGCATACCAAACCCAGCAAAATCGTTATTTTGGGTTAACGATCCTAAGTTTATCCCATCGGCGGTAGGTGTTGCTTCAAACATGGCAATCCGAGACAGCAACGCACTATTAATTTGTTCGCCATCAACAAATTGCATTGCTTGAGATTGTTGTGAATAGGTTTGATAATAAAAGTCGGTAGCCATCGTCGAAGTGGATGACATGATTAGCTTATGTGCTAACACGTAGCGTTGACGCTCGCCTTCAGTATTGTCGGTGCTGGCTGCTGAATATAATTGAGTCGGATTTACCGAAAAATCAACACTGGTTAACCCCAACGTTCCGCGGTCAGCTTCTTGCGATGAGTACTGATAACTAAATTCGGTCATTTGTTCATTGCGTGCTCCGGGTAAACTATCGGCAGCGATTTTGAACAGAATATCTTTTTGTGTCGTGTCGGCATCTCGGGCGACACGATAACCCACATCGTCAGCTGCAGATTGATAATCCACGGCTAATAACATGCCATTTTGCTTCGAAGTACCACTTAGCACAACCCCACCATTGATGGCATTATTGTCACTGCCTTCAACGTTGATATCGGTTGCATATTTTTGCGGACTAATTTGTACAGACTGATAATCAAGCTTACCAAAAGCAGCTTGTGAACTTTCAGTCACACTGGTCATGCTTGAAAAAGACACTTTTTGCTGGTGCAATAAATTGGGCTGCAATACTAAATGTTGTCCAGAATACGGCGCTGGAGAAAAGAATATACCATCTTGTAAAATGGCAACACCGTCAGTGGCACCTGCATGTGTGATCGTCACATCCTGATGTGGTCCGGTAGGTAACACTGTCGCGCCCGTCAACCCTAGTGCAATATCACTTTGGCGATAATGAAATTGGCTTATCGATAACTGTTGTAAATCGAGTTGATTATTAAGGTTATCAATAGACTCGGTCACCGTTTCTGCAACGGCATTGGTAGAATGGCAAACATAAAGCACTGCGGCTGCTATCACTGACAGGCTAAATGGGTGGTTAGACATATTAATCTCCGTATATGTGTCTGTTCACGCAAAAAATCGCTAAAATGGCGAATCACTTAGTAAAAATCGTTCATTACAATAACGGTTTCAGTTACATAAAAATAGCGTACTGTTAACGTTTACTCGACATATTAATCGTTGCTTCGCAAAAAAAAGCGGCTAAAGCCGCTTTTTTATCAAGATATCAGTTAATCGATTAGATTAAAGATTCCCTAAAATTTCGTCACTCAGTTTCAAATCATCGTTTTGGTTGACGCTCACGCCTGCAGCAATGATCATCCGAGCAATATCTTGCGCTTGTTCTAATGAATGCATTTCGTAAGTACCACATTGATATTCATTTAACTCAGGAATATCTTTCTGATCAATCACATTGGTTACATCAACCATTGCCGCTAGCCAGGAATCTGCAACTTTACTTTCTGTCGGTTGACCAATTAAGCTCATGTAAAAACCGGTACGGCATCCCATCGGAGAAATATCAATAATCTCTATACCATCACCGTTTAGATGTTCACGCATAAAACCTGCAAACAAATGTTCAAGTGTATGGATGCCACGTTCGCTGAGGATATCTTTATTGGGTGCACAGAAACGTAAATCGAATACCGTAATGGCATCGCCACTAGGGGTGCTCATGTGCTTGGCAACGCGAACCGCTGGAGCATTCATACGTGTATGATCTACGGTAAAACTGTCTAATAAAGGCATTGCTTTCTCCAAAGTAAATAATAATCTGACAATATAAAGCCTAATAACACGATAATATCACTATTTATGCATGGTCACAGTGAGAGTTTACGGTTGATGTTTGCCATCTAACTCAAAGCGACTTAAGGCGTCTTCTGTGTAACTAAAGTAGCGCTTTACTGACTTCTCGTTTGCCATGTAAGACTTCAGTACTTTATTAAATAACGGGTCTTTAGCCGCTTCACTGTTAAGCACATCATCTTTTGCATATTTTAATGCGCGTATCACAGTGTCGGGAAAAGGTTTAACTTGCACATTATGCTCGTTAAGCAATACGTCCATTGCAGCAATATGGCCTTGAGTATAATCATCTAACATATCTTGATTAATGGCTCTGGCTGCAACTTTAACAATCATTTTCAAATCATTGGGCAGAGTGGAAAATGCCTGTTTGTTAATCAAAAACTCCATCGTCGAACCCGGCTCGTGCCAGCCAGGGTAATAATAATATTTAGCCACCTGATCCAACCCGAGCGGCAAATCATTATAAGGCCCTACCCACTCAGCAGCATCAATCGCGCCAGTTTGCAGTGCGCCATATAATTCTCTGCCAGCGAGTGCATCAACAGGAACGCCGCCGAGCTTCTTGAGCACTTCACCTCCTATGCCTGGTAAGCGCATCTTGAGGCCTTTAAAATCTTCTGGGGTTGCAATGATTTTATTAAACCAGCCGCCCATTTGCATGCCAGTATTTCCACCAGCAAGCGGCAATACGCCAAAAGGCTGATAAACTTCCTCCCATAATTCCATGCCACCGCCATAATGAAGCCACGCATTCATTTGCTGTGCATTTAATCCAAATGGTATAGATGAAAAAAACTGAGCGGCAGGCGCTTTACCTTTCCAATAATATGACGCGCTATGAGCCATTTCAATCGTGCCATTACTCACACCGTCAAAAACCGACAACGCTGGCATTAATTCGCCGGCACCATAAACGGAAATCACTAAGCGACCGTTAGACATTTGCTCGACCAATTGAGCAAATCTTTCTGGAGCCATGCCTAAACCGGGCAAGTTTTTTGGCCATGAGGTGGCTAAACGCCATTCAATCACTTGATGAGGAATATAATCATTTTGCGCAACAGAACTTGTCTTCGAAGGCGTATCTTGTTGACAGCCTAACAATAACGTTAAGCCCAGCAACCAGCAGGTTTGTATCACCTTGCTCATGTAAATATCCTATCTCAATCGCACGCTTATTTTCATAACTGTAACATAATCATAACCAGTGACAAACATCACCTCACTACAATACAAAATAAAAAACCTCACAGGACATGTGAGGTTTTTTGTATAGTTCTGTCAGCAAGTTAATAACAATTAACCTTTATCGTTATCCCTTACAATTAGGAGTCCTAGGCACTTCATCCAAAGCTTGCCATTCTGGCTGGCTATAAGCATTTATGGAAAGCGCATGAACGCCATTGGCTAATTCATCTGCTAGCGCTTGGTTTACCAACCGGTGACGGGCAAGTAAGCGCTGTTCGCTAAATTGATCGCTAACTACAACCACTTTAAAATGGGTTTCTGAGTTAGGCGGCACATGATGACGATTACTCTCATTAATCACTTCAAGATGCAAAGGCGAAAAGGCGTGATTCAATTTATCGGTAATGATTTGTTCGACAGACATAGTGATACTCTTATTAATCCATATCGATTAAATCAAAGGGTACTGGTTTGCCGAATAAAGGTCAAACAAGCAGGGTAAAAGTTAACGTTTGAGCACAACTTTCTCAAGTCGATCTGAAATTAACTCCTTGGCCAATCGGTTATATCAACACTATCGATACAATATGACGCATGACTCTCATTGTGTTGCTGTAATGCCTCACGTCCCAACCATGCATTAATAAATAATCCTTGTGGGTCGTATGTCTGCTGCTGTTTTTGCAGATTAAAACGTCTCGAACCGCGTGGATCGGCACCAACACCGGCTAGATACTGCCAATTACCCCAATTCACAGCTGAATCATAATCAATTAATTGCTGTTGAAAATACGCCGCCCCATAACGCCAATCACATTGCAGTTCATTGACCAAGCAACTTGCTACAATTTGCCTGCCGCGGTTTGACATATAGCCAGTGTCATTTAACTGCTTCATCAATGCATTCACAAACGGATAAGGTGTAGTGGCGGTTTTCCAAGCTCGAATGCGTTGGGCGTAAAAACTGGTTAATGGTTTACGTCCATTAATGCCTGAAAATCTAAACACCAACGTATTGAATTTATGCGCGTAAAAATGGAAATACTCACGCCAAAGCAGCTCATACAAAATACACTCGGTCGATTCGTTAGCACCTTGTTGTAACTCAAATTGCTTTAATGCTGCGACGACTTGTCTTGCCGATAGACAACCATTGGCTAACCAAGGCGAAAACTTTGTTGAACATTCCCAGCCATCAAGTTCGTTTCGTACGGCTTTATAGTTATGGGCTAAATTTGACGAAAAGTAACTGTCTAGTTGCAATTTTCCTTGTGCTTCACCACCGCAAAAGACATTATTCATCGTTTGAGTTTGTGGCAACCAGCTAGGATAAGCCAGCCAAGACTGAAGTTGTTTGTCTTGTGGCTTAAGTGCGACCGTAGACGG
Source organism: Shewanella sp. SR44-4 (assembly GCF_014163715.1). Classification (NCBI taxonomy): domain Bacteria; kingdom Pseudomonadati; phylum Pseudomonadota; class Gammaproteobacteria; order Alteromonadales; family Shewanellaceae; genus Shewanella; species Shewanella sp. SR44-4. The sequence continues at coordinate 14,851 of NZ_JACJDU010000043.1, forward strand.
GAGCCAAGATACTGCATCAATGGCAGGGCTGATATTAACGTTGTCGACCTTTTTACGGAACTGACTAAATGTCGGAGCCAGATCGGCTAATTCAAAAGGCAGTTGCTGCAGATCAAACAGAGTTTGGGTGGTAATCGTCGAATATTCAACATTGGGGCACTGCTGCTGAATGACTTGCCAAGCCGATTGCTCATCAACACCACTATGGTTACTACGATATACCCTTGAAATATTATGGGCTTGAATTATATAAGGTAACGATTTTTGCGCTGAGGCATAAACAATATGCACTTGTTGACCATATTGATTAAGCGTTTCATCTAAAGCCCGCAATGATTCTAATAAAAACCGCAGTCGGTACTTACCGACATACTCAGCCTGATATTGAGCTTGGCGAAACCAGTTAGGGTCGATGCAGTACACCACCATCAACTGTTGTGCATGCAGGGCTATATCTGCAAAGATGGCATTATCTGCTACCCGCAGATCATCACCTAACCAATAAAGTGCATTGACAGTAGAGTGTGATGTCGATTGTAAATTCGTTTCTTCGAAAGTTTGCCCATCAGCATTATTCATCTATTCATTACCACAGCTTGTACTAATGCTAATGAGTACGTATACATAGCGGTTAACGGTTCAATAATGATCCATTTTAGCGATATCCCCAAACTAGCTAGACCTTCGGTCTTCGAGGTCCTAGAGTCGCTTCGCGGATAGAGCGCTTCGCTTCTAGGAACAGCTTCGCTGCTAAGATTTTATAGCACCTAATCGCGCAGCATCCTAGGTGCTTAGCTTTTCGCTTATTATCGCTTGTCATTTATAGGATAGGAACCGCTTGGCTGCTAAGGTTTTATAGCATCTAGCCGCGCAGCGTCCTAGCCTCTAGGCCTTTCGCTTTTAGCTTTTAGCTTTTAGCTATGGCCATTAACGAGATTTGTTAACCATAGTAATTAGGGATAATGTGTCGAAAAGTAAAATTAATACGCGGTTCAGTTACCTTAAGACGCTTAGGTAACGCATGTTGCCAGTGTTGCTGCATACCGGGATGCATAATCAGTAAGTCGCCGGATGCCAAGGGAAAAGTAACTTTGGTTTGCGTCGGTTTATGGCGCACAACAAAATCTCTACAGGCGCCTAACGTGATAGACGCAATCGCCGAACCCGTGACGATTTCAGGTTCATCGTCACTGTGCCAGCCCATACAGTCACGGCCATCGGCATAGCGATTAACTAACACTGAATTACTGTCTATTTGATGATCGTTACGTAATTTTGCACGTAATCGACTTAATACTTTTGGCCAAGCGAGCGCGGTGATGTGCAATTTGGAATAGTGATAATCGCAACCCAGATCGCCAAACCAAGCTTGGGTGCGAGGAATAAAATGCTGCTTGCCATAGACTTCAATCGCCACGCGATCTAATGGGTATTGTTCTACTTCCATCATTAACAACTGTTGCTGCTTGGGTGACAAAAAACCTTTAATCCAAGTAACTGGTGGACTGATTTGGTTCATCGCTGTTGGCACAACAACGGTATCTTGAGTGAAGCCGCTTTGTGGCTCACCAAAATCTAATCCATGTTGAAATCCTGTCACCCGATCACCCTTTTATCTCGTTTACCTTAATTAATACCAACGTTTGATTCTCGCAATCCATAAACCTGAAACCACAATGACTGCCATTAAGATTAATACCGAAAAATAGCCAAAATGCCATTTTAACTCAGGCATATTGTCAAAGTTCATTCCGTAAATGCCGGCGACTAATGTTAATGGTAAAAAAATCGCGGTGACCATTGTTAATGTCATCATCACGCGGTTAGTTTTATGGGCACTCACCGAAATATAACCATTGATTAAACTGTCCACTAAACCTTGGTAAAGGCTGGCGCGACTCGATAGGCGTTCAAACTGATTATATAAATAGCTCAACTGTTCATAGTCCATCTTAATATGCAGATGGGTGTCATCGCCTAATAATTGTTGCAAGATTTCTTCGTGGTAACTAAACGAACGTTTGGCTTTTTGTAGCTTACTGCTATAAGCGATTAGCTCTGCTAATAAATCATCTGTAGACACATCAAAAATTTCATCTTCTATTTCCCCTAAACGCTCTTCTAATGCCAACATCACCGCCAGATAATCAATCACAATTTGGCGCATCAATTCAAAACTGACTCGGCTCATCTCTGAACTTTCGAGGCTACCTTGTGCACTAATGCGTTGGATAACTTTGTTCACACTGATAGAAGGTTTCAGGTGCTGAGTGACTAAAAAACGGTCATTTACATGCAATAACAACTGGCTGCGCTCGAGCAGAAGATACTCATCTCTAGCCATAAGCTCGTGGGTTAACAAATATGAATGTGAATCATATTCTTCAAACTGAGGGGGATGACGCTCCCGTTGTGCTTCTTCAAAATCGAGGTGGTCAATCCCAAACAAAGGATATTGCTTGAAAAACGCTTGGCTGTGCTGGCCTGAAATATCGACCCATATTAGCTGCTGTTGCGGGTCATACTGGCTCATGAGAGTCTCATCACCTTGTGATATCAACTGACCTTGCCCATTAAATAATAGTATTTGTATCGCCATGAAAACCCTTTCAACAACCCATTATTACTCTATATATGGCCTAACTGATCATCTCTGACTCGCCAGCCGTTTCAATGTGTTGTTTAATCTGCTCAAAATGACTATTGACCCAAGCACTACTGATTGGGCCCCAAGTTGAAATGCGATAATAACCTTCATTATGACGCTGACCTTGCTGCACAAAATCCACTTCAATACCAATATCAGCAAATGCAGCTATCGCATCTTGCAATGTCCTTCTTGGCATAAAAGTCAGTTTATGTAAGCTTAATAAGTTGTGTTGTTCTTCATCCAGCAGGTGCGCTAAATACAATTTTCGTAAAAATGCTTTTTGCGATTTATTGATCACGTAATTATTCGAAAACATCCTTCACACGCCCTATTACCTCTTCATCACTTAATAGAAATTACTGCATCTGTAGCCAATCACGCAAGCACTATTGCCAGTGTCAGTCGATTGTGACTGAATTAATCGCAGCATTGCGACTGAATTAATCATGGATCAAAGGATAATTGATTGATTTATCAATAACCCATTATGATTAACGCTACCTAAGTAGAGACAATCTGGTTATAGTTTTTAACAATCGATAGCATCAAAGATGGAAAACCAATAGACATGGATACCCCGCCGCAGTCAAAGAGCCCAATAGCACAACCGCAATCAACTGATCCGTCAGCGGTAAGTGATACAAACTCAGCTACGTCCTCTGCAGGAGACACATTAGCGCACGTTTATGACCATGGGCCACGTTTATCCCAAGATGAGTATATTCAACTTACCGAGTTACCACTGAGCAATACTGATCCTAATTACCCTAAACTATTATTGATCATTAGCAGTGTCGTGGCGGTGATAATCATAACTGTTTTAAGCGCATTTCTATTAATCACTAAACCGCTGCCATTGATGATAGCTTCAGTTGGTTTGGTTTCAGCCATGTTATTGGCCGTTGTGATGATTAAACTTATCCACCTTAAAGCACATAAAATTGCTTACGGATTGTTTAAACATGAAATGGTGTTTCGTGAGGGTTTATTTTGGGTATCAACAACGGCACTACCTTACACTCGGCTGCAACATGTTAATTTGTCTCAAGGGCCGCTCGAGCGAAAATACAACTTAGTCACCTTAAAATGCTTCAGTGCCGGCAGCGGATTAGCTGAGATAGATCTGCCAGGTCTTAATGCCGATTTAGCTGAACATTTACGTCAACATTTATTGAGCCAAGCAGCAGCAAGTCATCAATTACTCAGCACCGAAACAGAAATTGTTGATCCAACGCCATCTGACGCTGAAACGGATCCGTTATCCATTCAACCTCCTCAACAGGATAATCACAATGGATAAGTCATCAACATCATCAGATGATGCCCAGCCTGTTGATACCAATGGCATCGCAACGAATAGTTCATCCGATGCCAATATTGCTGAGGTGGCCAATACCCTTGATACGACAATAGAAAACAATAGCGCCGATACAAGGGAGCAGAACAGCAATTCAATAAGTGATTTACAACAATGGCAAGCACTGTCGGCTTGGTCTATTGTCAGCAATATTTTCAGTACCTTGAAAAACATTCTTAGTAATGGTTTCGCTATCGTGCCAATTGCCTATACCGGATGGCAGCAAGGTTTTGATATGCAGTGGGGCATATTGGCGTCGAGTGTTTTATTATTACTGGTGACAATTTTCGCGATAATAGAATGGCGTAAATTTCGTTTTCGTCTTCATAACCATCAGCTTGAAGTTAAACGTGGTTTAATATTTATCAAAAAGGATGAAATACCGCTAAGCCGAATACAAAATATTCGTTATGAACAGCCGTTTTACTTTAAGCCGCTGTCACTCGGCACTCTGGTGATTGAAACCGCTGGTTCTAAAAAAGACGAAGCTCATTTAGCAGCCTTAGATACATTACAGGCACAAACGTTAAAACGTTTACTATTAAATTTAAGCCATACAAAAGCAACCTCGACAGATGAGCTTCCAAACGTAAACAGTCAACAAAACGTTGATAACACCCAACCCATTGTGCGTAAAAGTTTAGCTGATTTAGTCTTATTTGGTTTTTATCAAAACAATTTTATTTGGTTTGCGGTTATCGCTGGTCCCATTGCAGGCCAAATAGATTGGGATAACATATTCGACTCACCGCTCGCGCAGCAGTTTTGGTTATGGGTCCAGCAGCAAACCCATCAAAACATTGGTTTGCAAACCATCATGGTCATCGTGGGGTTATTTGCGATTTACAGCTTGTTTTCGTTAATTTCAATTGTGGCAGCCATTTTAAAATATCATCCATATCAGCTCGACAAACATGATGAAACCCTACAGCGAAGTGGCGGTGTCATTTCGCATCAACAAGATGCGTTGGCCATAAAACGCATTCAACTAATCCAGGTTCAACAACCTGCTATTGCACGTTTATTTAACCGCTGGACCTTATACTTTAAACAAGTCAAAGGCCATGAGGTTGAACAAAAAACCAAGCAGCACATGCTAGTTCCTAGTGTAAAGTCAGCTGAAATAGCATCACTCTTGGCTAGCATTCCAAATATTAGTGGCGGTGCAAGTGCATTACCCAGTAGTTATAAGCCTATCCATATTAATTGGCTCACAAAGCGAATCGTTTTACCGCTGTTTGTAGCCATCGTACTTACCATTGTGGGTTACAGTGGTCATCATAGCCATGAGTTTTTTGAGTTTACTTGGTTTGCTACAACAATGATGATGTTAGCGGTTTATATTCGTTATAAACAATGGGGATATGTATTAGCAGATAAGGTTATTTGGCAGCATAGCGGCTTTTTCGGTCAACAATGGAAACGGGTCGCATTTGACAAAGTTCAACATGTTAAAATTACCCAAACTAAAGGCCAAAAACATGCTCAGCTAGCCTATGTTGAAATCGGATTAGCCAGTGGCAGTGTGATATTCCCGTATATTCCCATATCGGTTGCACAACAAATAGTGGCCCAGTCGCTCAATGCCACGGTCCATAATAATCACAATTGGATTTAATATAATGAATGAAATACACACAACAAATGTCAGCGTCGACGATGTTATCGAGTTTTGGTTTGTTCAAATATCCCCTAAACAATGGTGGGTAAAAGATATCGAGTTAGATTTGCACATAAAAAACACATATGGCGCCACGTTACAGGCGGCCATCAAGGGTGAGTTACAACATTGGCGTAAAGATGCCCAAGGTCGATTGGCCGAAATAATCGTATTAGACCAATTTTCGCGAAACATTTATCGCGATACTCCAACCGCGTTTGCCGCTGACAATATCGCGTTAGAGCTTGCGCAACAAGCCGTTGCACTAGGTTGTTTAGCAGAGTTACCCATTCAACAGGCTGCATTTTTAATCATGCCCTACATGCATAGCGAATCAATAGTTATCCACCAGCAAGCTTTGCCTTTATTTGAACAATATGCACCCGACAATTTACGCAGCCAGCGACAACACCAAGCGATTATTGCTCAATTTAATCGCTATCCACACCGCAATGTCTTATTAGGCCGCGAGTCTACGGCTGCCGAACTCACATTTTTAACTCAACCCGGTTCTCGCTTTTAAGCAGACGAAAATCACCACGACATAAACGATAAATGTCGATTTTATTTAACCACTAACACCGGGCAATCAGCTTTATTGGCAATCGCTTCAGCCACATTATCATGCAAAAAATGAGACAGTCCGCTTCGACCATGGCTGGCAATAACCACCATACCAATGTCACCGCTGTTGGCCTCGGCCAAAATTTCATCAATGGCATCACCACGTCGAATAACCGTTTCAATCTTTAAATTAGTATTCAACTGACCTAATAACTCGTGCATTTTACTCGCCGCTGCATCTTCCATACTTTTAGCCAACTCTTCGGGCGTTATCGCAAGAATCATATAATTCTCATCACCGAAAGGTTGATCTACTACGTGTAAAATACGAATGCCCACTTGATATAAATTTGCCATTTCAATGGCATATCGTAAAGCATGTGCCGCTGTATCAGAAAAATCTGTAGGCCATAAAATATTACGTGTTCGCATATTATTCTCCTCCGCAATGCAAAGTGTGCTTTTGCAACGACATGACACCCTTTACTAGAACACACTCGGATCCATCTCAACAAATTAAGTATAGTCAGTATTAAAAACTTACTTAGTGATCAAAATCAAATCAAATGCGAAAACTTGCTTTGGATCATAAACAAGCATAATATCAGACCGACTAATCAGTCGGTTTGTTAGCTCGATTCATGTAGGGTTTATCAAATCAACATCGTTATTTTTGCTGGAGCTTTAATATGAATATGGCCGTTGATAATAATCAAACTCAATTACGACAGTTACTGACTGATCAACGAGCACGTTTTCAGTCCAATCCGGCACCTGATTACCAATCACGGGTAGATAAATTAACCAAGCTAAAACAAGCTTTACTTGATTACCAACAACCCATCATCGATGCATTAATTAGTGATTACGGTCACAGATCGCCAAACGACACCATCATTTCGGATATTATGCCTTGTGTAAATAACATCAATTACACTATCAAGCATCTTAAAACATGGATGAAACCCAGTCGTCGTCATGCCGGTTTATTACTCTCCCCTGCCAAAGTGTCGGTGCAATATCAGCCCCTGGGCGTAATCGGTATTATTGTGCCGTGGAACTTCCCGGTAATGTTATCTATGGGTCCGTTAACCACCGCCATTGCTGCTGGTAACGGGGCAATGTTGAAAATGTCAGAATTTACGCCGGCGACCAACACCGTATTACGCAAAATGTTAGCAACTATTTTTGCCCCTACTGAAGTTGAGCTAGTGGAAGGTGAAGCTGATGTAGCCGCTGCATTTTCAGCATTACCGTTTGACCATATTCTGTTTACCGGCTCAACCGTTGTTGGCCGCCATGTTATGCGTGCAGCAGCTGATAACCTGACACCTGTAACATTAGAATTAGGTGGTAAATCTCCAGCCATCATCGCTCCCGACATGCCAATCGATACCGCTGTAGAACGACTTATTTTTGGTAAATGTTTAAATGCTGGCCAAATTTGTGTCGCGCCTGACTATGTGTTGTGCCCTGCGGAAAAAGTTGACGCGTTTATTGCTGCTTATCAACGTCGCTTTAATAAAATGTACCCTAAATTCGACACCAACCAAGATTACGGCAATATCATTAATGATCGCCAATACCAGCGTCTGCTAGCGGTGCTAGAAGATGCCAAAGCCAAAGGTGCAACAGTCACCTCCGCAATTGATGGTCCAATATCGACAACTCAGCGAAAAATAGCCACTCAACTAGTCACACATACCACAGACGATATGCTCATTATGCAGGATGAAATTTTTGGCCCTTTATTACCCATTATTAGCTATCAGTCGATAGATGAAGCAATAGGTTATATCAACCGAAATGACCGACCATTAGCCTTGTATCTCATGAGTTTTGAACAACAAACGCAGCAACAAGTATTGCAGCAAACTCATTCTGGTGGCGTTTGTATTAATGACACAGTATTCCATGTGGCCGCGGATGACGCGCCCTTTGGCGGTATTGGTCCGTCTGGCATGGGGCACTATCATGGCAAGGAAGGTTTCTTAACCTTTAGTCATGCTAAGACCATATTGAACAGTGGCAAAATCAATACTGGCATTTTTGTTCACCCTCCTTATGGCGGCGTGATTCAAAAATTATTGATGAAGTTTTTCTTACGTTAACTCTCTCATAGTCGCGACTGCAAGTATTGCTGTTGTTAGCGATACTTGCTGAGCAAAGTTTGTCATAAAATATGACTAGATAAATTATCCATAGCCTAATAAATCCATAGATAAATAGACCAAAGATTAATAGCTCCATAGATAAAGTAGGTATGTTGACTCCATGAGCAGTAAATCGATTGTGAACACCGATAAAAAACAAGCCATTTTAAACGCGGCTTTACAGCTGTTTGTTAACAAAGGCTTCAATGCGACATCGACGGCATCCATAGCAAAAGCAGCTGGCGTGGCAACAGGCACGTTATTTCATCATTTCCCGACAAAAAAAGACATCATGAATCAGCTTTTTTTATCGATTAAACAAGAGTTTGCTACCAACATGGTGAGCAGTACCGATTTTAGTGGCGATATCGAACAAGATGCCAATACGTTATGGCAAAAAGCCATCGACTGGGCCATTGCACAACCCTTAAAGCAACTTTTTTTTCTACAATACTCGATGTCAGCAGACATTGATGCTGAGGTCAGAAAGCAAGCAATGAACAGCATTCTTGGATTTGTCGTCGAATTGATTACTCAAGGTAAACAACAGCAAATTATCGCTGACATTCCCAACGCCTTATTGCTCGAAAATTGCCATGGTCAATACCTAGCTGCCATCCGCTTTTTTACTGACAACCCGCATTTAGGTGATGACGAAATATACAGACACGCCAGTTTCAGACTATTTTGGCAGGCAATGAAAGCGTGATAGAAAGTATTAATCTAAACTAAAGTTGGTTAAATCAACATCATCAGCAGGTGTTGACGCACTATCAAAATCTAATTGTGGAGTGTGTGACGTTTGCTGGGTTTGTAACTCCAGCTGCTTAGCTTTATGTAAGGCATATTGACGGCGACGTTTGCGCTGTGTGCACAAACGGATCACATCTTGTTTTTGCAATTCGCTGTAACTCATCCAGTTAAAACGTTCATCACGGCTTCGAAGACAGCCCATACAATACCCACGACTGTCTGACTGACAAACGCCGATACATGGACTGGGCACCGCAAAAAAACTTAACTGTTCCATCATTAGAATACTTAACCTCAGCTAATATTGAATTTGGAACTTAACATTTAAATACACGATATAGCCATTTGTAACTGAGATAGAAAGCAATTGCTTGCCATATCAACCAAAGCCAGCATTAAACATTGTTATATTAAGGTTATACTAATTGAGCTAATTTTGTACATTATTGCAAGTTAATAAGGAGGGTCTCATGATAAATTTAAGACGTTCAGGGCAAGATTCAACACGTAAACCAATGTGGATTAACACTATTTTACTGTTAAGTGGCTTAGTACTACTTGCATCTTGTGCAACAAAACCAAAGCAAGATTATGATGTTAATTATGATTTTTCAACACTCAAAACATTCAACCAACTCACTGTAAAGCAAACAGATGATCCGTTAACTGCAGATCGCATTAATGATGATATTAAACAATCATTACTTAGCCAAGGTTATGTATTTAAAGCCGATAATGCCGACTTTGTAGTGAACTATGCTTTTGTGACTGAAAACAAAGAAAAAGATTCAGGATTATCTATTGGCTTAGGTTCGGGTACTTGGGGGTCTGGTGGCGGTATTAGTCTTGGCACCAGTATTGGTATCCCGCTAGGCAGTGACACCGCTAAAACTCAAACCATTCAAATTGATATTATCGATCCCACAGATAAACGCCTCATTTGGCGTGGTAATGGTCAGTACCACTTTGACGAGGGCGGTGAAGATAAAGCCAAAGGTATTAATCAAACGGTTGCTGCTATTTTGGCGCAATTTCCACCCAAAAAATAATCTACCATCGATTTAGCCGCAACTTACTCATAAGTGAATTGCGGCTTATTCAAATAGAGACTACCGCTCAACTAAGCGACTAAACACAAATATCTATTTAGCAATTTGCCACTACACGGTAAACTAGCCATCACACTACTTTATTGACCCAGTTGAAATGACGACAGAAACATATAACCAAGCTTTATTAACACTTGCGCTAGCTGGAATAGAAGCCATAAACACCTCCGCGTCACAGCACAAAGCGGTCAGAACGCCAGCACAAGAAAGCCATTTTTTATGTAACTGGATGGTTGAGTCGTTAAAAACAAAACGTTTTTCAAAACTAATGGCCGACGACTTAACGGCCTGGATCCGTCAAGCGCGTAGTCAAGGAGCTGGGGCTCAACTAAAACGATTATTAATCTGTATTGCCGATCAATACCAACAGGCTAACAACAGTGACATCGCTACAGGTGTTGGTCTTAAGAACATGTTAGCGGGGCTCACAGCACAAGAATGGGTAGTGATCACCGATACCGATATTGATGCAAAACTGAAACTCGACAGTGATGGTAAATCCAGTTTAATTATCTCAGCAAAAGATTTTAATCAACACATTGTAGATGACAAAATAGTAAAACCCATCTCAATGTACATTCGGGGAGATGAAAAGCTGGTGGCTCGTTTAGCGCTAGAGCAAGGTATATTACTCAGTCCAGGCAATAAAAAAACCTCATTAATCAAACACCATAAAACTTACGTATTAATGCCAAGCAATTTACACCAGAGTTTATGCTTACTGTGTCTTGATCTATATTAAGTATTAAAAGTTGGTGTCGTATTAATACAACGGTAAGAATAAGGAAACACCATGAAAAAATGCTTTATTGCACTCACCTGCCTTGTGATGTTTTTTTGTGGTCCCACCGTTCAAGCGAACACAGCGCTGAAGTACAACGTCAACGCTTCAAGCAGTTGGGTGCCCTACTACATTACAGAATCGCCAAAAGAGCCTGGAATATTAGGGGAGTTGGTTCCGTTATTGCTTGCCAAAGCTAATATTGAAATTGAAAAACACAATTTTCCGCCGAAAAGAACAAACTATGCACTCGATAATGGCTTATTAGACTTTGACTTTGTGAGCCCTGGTTGGTTTCCTAATCAAGAATTAGGCACACTTTTTGTCCAGTCAAACCCCATTATCGCTATCCAAGAAAACATTATTACCTTAGAAGAAAAAGCCAACGATTGGCAAAGTATTGATAACATTAAAGGTAAAGAAATAGGCACAGTACGTGGTTATTTGTACCATGATGATGCTGAATTTATTCGAGTCGATTTTACTTCTGAACGCGACCTCATAAGAGCACTTTATAAAAATCGCGTTGGTGCTGCTATATCTGGTGATTTACCAGCGTTGTATTGGGCCAAAAAACTCAACAACCCAATTACCCTCGCTGCTATTCATTCAAAAGGCCACTTAGTTATGCGCCTTCGTAAAGAGCATGCGGCCTTACTGCCACAAATTAATGCCGCTATAGCAGAACTTGAACTAAATGGTACAACTCAAAGCATTATCGACAAATACACCAAGCAAGATGTATTTAATCGATAATTCAATAAGACAATTACGCTAAAACGGGTTTACGCTGTAGCCTTCGTGGGCTAATACTGCATGTGCAGTTAACGCGGATAATGCCATGGTAACGCCTGGTAATAAGTCTTGTGGTGTAATGCCGTAATATGCAGCTGTTTGACCACACACATAAAACCTAACTTGATTATTAATCAGCTGCGCAATTAAATCTTTATTAGCATTCTTTTGCCCTGCATTAAGTTGCTGATAAAAACTGTCCTTAGTCATATCATTAGCCGCTTTACCATGCACCACCATCGCAACAGAAATGTCCTCAAGCTTAACTCCAGCAGCGACGTGCATATTAATAAAGCGCGCCAGGGTATCGATACTACGATTTAATTCTGCTGGTTTAGATGCACTACTTAAATCAAAAGCGACTTTAAACTTCATACCGGCTGGTATGACTAAGCCGCTATTTACTTCAGCCACTTTGCCATAGTCTTTAATCACAGAACCCGATTTAAATGCATCAATACCCGCTGTTGCCGTAAATGATGAACATGCAATTAACGTCACTATTGTCGATGTAAACAGGTTTTTACTCATTGAACGTAAACCGAGTTTCATTATGTTGATATTCCTTATATCTATTTTTTATACTTACTCTAGCACAGATTAACGCTTAGGTTTTAGGCTGTTTCTGAGTATAATTGTCACTTAAATAATATGAACACTGAGTGATATGTCAATCCGCCCAATTACCGCTACAGACTGGCCCGCTATTATGGCGATACAAGCACAATGCTATGTCGAACTCACGCCAGAATCACTATCTGTCATGCAGAGTAAATGGCGATCTTCGCCCGCTAGCTGTGTGGTGTTTGAACAACAAGGTAACATGCTAGCCTACGCGCTTGTTCATCCTTGGTTGCAAGGCGATGCCCCATCGCTGGATACCGAGATAAGTGGCCAGATTAATGCCGATAGCTGGTATTTACATGACATGGCCATCTCACCCAACGCTCAAGGTTTAGGCATAGGTAAAAAGCTGTTTAATCATATAGTCAATCAGGCTAAATCAGCGGCGGTTAATGGCATTGGGCTAGTGGCTGTGCAAGGTGCACAAACTTATTGGCAGCAACAAGGGTTTACACCAAGCACCACCTCAGCAAAACTGACAAAGTCACTCGACAGTTATCCTGCTGGTGCATGTTACCTGTATTTATCCTTATCATAAGGTCTATCTCATGCACCCATCTGTCATCACCATCGGTTTATTGTGTTATACCAATCCTATTAAATATGTGCTCTTTCAGCGGGAGTTCAAAGTGCTGTAGGCAAGGCAGATGATTGAAGCGAATAGTGATTCTCGGTAACAAGCTCCTGCGTTACTCTACCTCCAGCATCTGACCGCCATGGATGGTGGGAATGTCTTATTTTTTATGGAAAAAAATAGACCATGCCGTCGTATTTTGAAAACATCTAACGCAGCATAAAGTACTTTGAAACCCGCCAGAATGGAGTCTCTCAGGTATTCCACTTCTGTGTTGCATCGATTTAAAAGGGAACAACCATTTCTACATCAATGCGCCTTGAATTGAAAAACCTGAGAGACTCTGAACTGAGCAGATATTTAATGAGATTGGTATTAGTTATATCTTCATGACTTTTGCTTGGTATGGTCATTTAAAAACCTTAAATAGCAAACTCTGGATTATCGCGGCTTTAGTGAGCAGAGGTATCGTCTTATTCGAATATTTATTGCAAGTTCCTGCGAATCGTCTTGGTTATACCGTGATTAACGTGGGACAATTAAAGATTGTGCAAGAGGTCATCACCTTATGTGTATTTATCCCTTTTGCCGTTAGGTATCTCAAACACCCCTTAAAGCTTAACTGTTTATAGGCTGGGTTATGCCTTTTAGGTGCCGTATTATTTATATTTAAAAGTGAATTACATTAATTTCAGGAGTTCTCCATGGCGCGCCAAGTGATCTATACCTTTAAAGGCCAAACCAAAACTATCGCCTTTAGCTATGACGTACATCATGATCTTTATGAAGCAGCAGCTGAAGCTGAAGGGATTGATTTAAAAAAGTTTCTAATCTTGGAAAAGCAAATTGCGTTAACGTCCAAAAAAGGCGCTAAAGCAGAGAAAGAATTTCGTAAAACCGAGTTTGCACGTTTTGGTTTTACGAGTATCAAATTTGTTCGTGAAGATGATGAGATTTAATCATTTTGGTTTACGTAAGGGCTAACTATGTTGAATTCAGATCATGCTAATTTCCCACGAGCGAGTTTTGTTCGACGTTTAGGTGCAATGGCGTATGACTCAATGCTTGCTATTGCCGTTTATATGTTTGCTGGTGCGTTAGGTTTTGGGTTTTTCTTTGGTCTGCAGAGCACCGGACTTATCGCGATGGGTGAGTACGAGCATGTGTCAGACTTGCTCAACAACACCCCGCTTTACCATGGTATTTATCAATTCTGGATAGCCATTTGTGTTGGTGGGTTTTACGCCATGTTTTGGAGCAGAGGTGGACAAACTTTAGGTATGCGAGCTTGGCGACTTAAGGTTCAGCACCCTAATGGTCAGAACTTAAGTTTTATTACGGCCTGTGCTCGCGTCATTTGGTCTTTATTAGGTGTTGGTAATCTGTGGATTATCATCAATGCTGATAAGTTAGCACTACAAGACATGATGACTCGTTCTGAGGTTGTCGTGTTATCAGTAGAAGCCAATCAAATGCGTAACTGGCGTGGTGCATAAATAAGCCACATACCAAACTAACTTACCTGCAAAACGAATAAACACGCATCAAACAAGTAATAAAAATGGCAACCCTTGGGTTGCCATTTTTATATACACTTTCACTTTCAATATAGACTAAACAACCAAGTGATTATTTACGAATATAATACAAAGCTAAGCCAGTAAATAACATGCTGGGCGCAATTGCACCCACCGCCGCTGGCAATTCATATACTATGCTCATCGGGCCAAATATCTCATTACTGATATAAAAGCTAAATCCTGCCACAACACCCAGTAGTACACGAGCTCCCATGGTCACCGTGCGTAACGGTCCAAACACAAACGATAATGCCACCAGCATCATCACAGCTACCGTTACCGGCTGCATAACCTTGCGCCATAAAGCCAGTTCATAACGACTAGGATCTTGTTGGTTAACCTTCAAATAATCGAGGTAGTCAATTAAGCCGCTAATGGATAATGCCTCTGGCTTAACCGACACTACACTCAACTTATCTGGTGTTAACGAAGATTGCCACACATCGGTATCAAGGTGATCACGAATAACCCGATCATCTTTAACCGTAGTATTTTCAACCACAGATAACTGCCAAGCATCGTCAATAAATACCGCGGTATTCGCATGGGTCACTCGGGTTAATTCTTGTTGATCGTTAAACTCATATAAACTGATGTTACTGAGCGTATTAACGTCTTGAACCTCACCAATATTAACGAATAAATCACCATCTTTTGCCCAAATACCACGATGAGACTTAATCAAACTGCCACCGGATATTTTAGTCGCTTGAAGCTCTTTTGCGCTTTTCTCCGCAATGGGTGCGCCCCACTCTCCCAGCGCCATGACCATAATCATCAACGGAATTGCCGTTTTCATCGCAGATTGAGTGATTTGTAAACGTGACATGCCAGAAACTTGCATCACCACTAATTCAGAGTTTGATGCCAGCATGCCCATACCAATTAACGCACCAAGCAGTACCGCCATTGGGAAAAACATTTCAATATCACGTGGCACTAAAAACAGCACGTAAATACCGGCATCTAGCATGGTATAAGCACCGCGCCCGACCAAACGTAATTGATCAACCCACTTAATGATGCCTGATAGCCCAGTCAAAATAAGTAAACACAAGCCTGATGTACTCACGATCATACGTGCGATATAAAGGTCTAATATTTTCATGCCGTCACCTGCTTACGTTTAAATAAGCCTAAGAACTTCATCCCTGTCGGGCGTTCTTTAATAAGTAACAACAATCCTAATAACAGCGCAAAGCCATGGATCCACCACATGCCTAAATACTGCGGCACCACCTCATCTTGCAGGGCTTTTCGGCCTGCAATCATTAATCCAAAGTAACCTAAATACAGCAAAATAGCGGGACCCATTTTAGCAAACTTACCCTGGCGAACATTAACCCGCGCTAACGGCACCGCAATCAAGGTCAATAATGGGATCGCGATAGGGATAGCTAAGCGCCATTGAAATTCAGCTGCAGCTTCAGGTCCTGGAGTATCCAATAATTGATCAACTGGCATTGCAGATAATTTACGTCGCCGCTCATCCACTTCCTGTTCTTTAATCTCCATTTTATAACCACCAAACTCAATCACTTGCAGTTCGAGTGATTTAGGACTGCCCTGATAACGAAAGCCTTTTTCAAGTTGTAACTGTTGGCTGCCAATATTATCTTCAATCACACGGCCTTTATTAGCGACGACAATATTTGTCAGGCCATTTTCATCTTCAGGATCAGGAAGCTGCGCCACAAAAACTTTATCTAAGCTATTGTCTTTATTTATTTTTTCAACAAACAAAACGGCTCGACCATTCGGACTAGCTTGAAAACGACCTTGTGTTAAGGCTGCTAATCCAGCTTCAGATTGGGCTTTTTCTAATACCTGATTCTGACGTTCTTCGGCCCAAGGTCCGACATAAACCGACAAATAAGCTGTGAATAATAAATTGGCAAAAGCAAGCAACAGGGTTACTCGAGTGACATACCATTCACTCACGCCGACGCCATGCAATACCACCATTTCATTTTCAGCATACATTCGCCCATGAGCTAATAATATCGCTAAAAAGAAGCTCAGCGGTAACACTAACACCGTCAATTGAGGCAGATTTAGCCCTAATAATGTCATCACTAACGAAGCGGGGAATTCACCATCAGATGCATCGGCTAACACGCGCACAAATTGTTGACTAATAAAAATAGTTAACAGCACCAAAAGTACCGCAAATTGTGCTTTTAAAACTTCACTAATAAGATATCTAAATACAATCACAAGTAGGATCCGGTGGCTAAACTTATCTTTTTACTGGTATCAGAGCAACTTTCATGTAAACTGTCTACTTTCAGCAGTTTTGCTAGTTTTCTGACCAGCGCGGAAGGTGCTTTGGGGTCATGGTTAACATCTATTTTGGCTGTCAATTTACGCCTCTTTTCGTTAATAATCCCAAACAGTTATCACCTTTTCGTTGATTATATGCCAGATGGCCTAATGCAAACATTATCTAATAAATATAAAAATTTGTCTTTAAGAATCTAGGAGTGCTCATGGAGTTTAGCGTAAAGAGCGGCAGCCCAGAAAAACAACGTTCAGCCTGTATCGTTGTCGGCGTGTACGAACCTCGCCGTCTGTCTGGTATCGCAGAGCAATTGGATAAAATCAGTGAAGGTTACATTAGTAACCTACTTCGTCGGGGTGACCTTGAAGGTAAACCAGGGCAAATGTTGCTATTGCATCACGTACCAAACGTACTAAGCGAACGTGTTTTACTGGTTGGTTGTGGCAAAGAGCGTGAGTTAGACGAGCGCCAATACAAACAAATTATCACAAAAACCATCAGTACCCTAAATGAAACCGGTTCAATGGAAGCTGTGTGCTTCTTAACTGAACTGCATGTCAAAGGCCGCGACACCTACTGGAAAGTTCGCCAAGCCATTGAGAGCACCCAAAATAGTCTGTATTCGTTTGATGCATTAAAAACCCGTAAAGGCGAAACTCGTCGTCCATTACGAAAAATGGTATTCAACGTGCCGACACGCCGTGAACTCACCATTGGTGAGCGTGCAATTGAACACGGAACAGCCGTATCTGCTGGTATGCATTTATGTCGTGACGTGGCCAACATGCCGCCTAACATTTGTAACCCTGCATATTTGGCATCTCAAGCGCGTCAAATGGCTGAAGTGTATGAAAACCTTAAAGTCACGACGATAGGCGAAGAGCAAATGGCCAAGTTGGGCATGAACGCTTACCTTGCTGTGGGTCGTGCTAGTGCCAATGAATCTATCATGACTGTGATGGAATATCAGGGCGCCGTTGACAGTACTGAAAAGCCAATTGTCCTTGTCGGTAAAGGGTTAACCTTTGACTCTGGCGGGATTTCATTAAAACCTGGCGAAGCCATGGATGAAATGAAATATGACATGGGTGGCGCTGCTGGTGTTATTGGCACCATGAAAGCATTGTGTGAAATGAAATTGCCTATCAACGTTATTGGTGTATTAGCGGGTTGTGAAAACATGCCTGCTGGTAACGCATATCGTCCAGGCGACATTTTAACCACTATGTCGGGCCAAACGGTTGAGGTGCTTAATACCGATGCCGAAGGTCGTTTAGTGTTGTGTGATGTATTAACTTACGTTGAACGCTTTGACCCTGAATTAGTGATTGATACCGCTACCTTAACCGGTGCTTGTGTTATTGCATTAGGTAAGCACGCTTCTGGTTTATTCAGTTCGCATAACCCGCTTGCACACGAAATGCTAAATGCTGGTGAGCAAAGTGGTGACCGCGCATGGCGCATGCCGTTATGGGATGAATACCAAGACATGCTAGACAGCCCATTTGCTGACATGACTAACTTAGGTGGTCGTCCGGCAGGTTCGATTACTGCAGCGTGTTTCTTGTCTCGCTTTACTAAAAAGTACAACTGGGCACATTTAGATGTCGCAGGTACAGCTTGGAACAGCGGTGCAAACAAAGGCTCTACCGGTCGTCCGGTACCCATTTTAAGCCAGTTCTTAATTAATCGTGCTGGTGTTGAAATTAGCGAATAAGTATTAACTTTGACGCATATTAAAGGGTAAAGCTTAAGGCTTTACCCTTTTTTTATTGTGGAAGACGCCAATAAATTAACCTGTAAAGTAAACCCTTAAAACCATCTGTACTAGGCTAACCATTGACGATGTAACTGCTCTTCATCGCCTAAATAATCCAATACCCAAGCCAGCGCGGGTGACATTTGTTCATCATTCCACGCCAAACAGCAGGCGCTAGGTTGTTTAACTCTATGGAGCGTTTTACAGACTAACTTACCTGACTCAATTAACGGTCCAGCCAAATGCTGCGGCATGTAGCCTATCCCTAAACCTTCGACAAAACAGTTAATGGCACTGTGCCAGTCGGGCACCACTAAGCGTCGTTGACTGTTTAACAACCACGTAATCCGTTTAGGAATATCACGAGAGCTATCTTCAAGACAAATAGACGGAAAAACACGCAACTCATCATCATGAAGTGGACCCATAATATTTGCCAATGGATGATCAGGGCTGACCACAAACAGCCAATCAATATTGCCCATATTAGTGAATTTAAACGCCCCACCGACTGGATTTGCGGTTGTCGCACCAATGGCAATATCACTTCTTCCTGCGGCAAGTGCTTCCCATACGCCATTAAATACTTCAATCCGAATAATCAGCTCAACATCTTGAAACTGTCTATAAAAATCTGCAATTAACGCATGAACGCTATCCGTTCTCACAATATTATCCAATGCAATAGAGAGCATAGGCTTCCAGCCATTAGCCACTCGTTGAGTGTCTCGTTTCATCAACTCCATATCGTTAAGAAACTGGCGCGCTTTTACGGCGAAATGCCTTCCTGCTGGGGTTAGGCTGACACTGCGATGATGGCGAATAAATAACTCGACTCCCAGTTCAGTTTCAATTTGTTTGACTGAATAACTTATCGCTGACGGTACCTTGTGCAATTTTTTCGCAGCGGCGGTAAAACTGCCCGTTTGGGCGACAACGTCTATTAGCTCAAAAACTTGCTGTGAAAGCATATCAATTTAACTCGCTAGAAAATGTACGGTAACAGCACAAGATGAATAACGCATTCGAGGTTTAATATTGAACTGAAACCCTCCATGCCTGTAATTACATCATGGTATCAATATTTTTGATAGCAGCTGTCAAAAATAAACGTTTCCAGCTAATTTAGTAAACCATTAAGCTAGCGGCCTTTATTGAACTGACGAAAATAGATATGCCTAATTTGAACAATAACAATATATTAATCAACACAAAACAAACAAATATAACATTCTACTTGTTTCTGTTTTATTTAGCCTTACTGAGTATGTTAGGTTTTGTCGCTACCGACATGTACCTGCCATCATTCAAATCTATTGAAGGGACTTTTAATGCAAGTACCTCAGAAGTGGCCATCTCGTTAACCAGCTTTTTGGCTGGCCTCGCTATCGGACAGTTATTGTATGGGCCGTTAGTGCATAAAATAGGTAAACGGAATTCACTGTTTGCGGGTCTAAGCCTGTTTATGCTGGCAAGTGCACTCATTGCGTTCAGTGACAGCATGTTGATGATGAATATTGCCCGCTTCTTCCAAGCCATTGGTGCTTGCAGTGCAGCCGTTATTTGGCAAGCGATTGTGATAGAACAATACCCAGCCGATAAAGCTCAAAATATTTTCTCTAATATTATGCCTTTAGTGGCATTGTCTCCAGCATTAGCGCCCATTGCTGGCGCACTGATACTGAATAGTTTTGGTTGGCGTGCGGTGTTTATTAGCTTATGTATCATTGCAGTATTACTCATTGCCATGACGTATTTTTTTGTGCCAAAAGAAAAAGCTAGCGTACACAAAAGCAAAACTCATATCCGCTATAAGCAACTACTGGCCAATACCCAATATCTAGGTAATGTAGTAATTTTTGGTGCGTGTTCAGGGGCTTTTTTTGCTTACTTAACGTTGTGGCCTGCAGTGATGGAGCAGTATGGTTACGCCGCGACAGAAATTGGCTTAAGTTTTATTCCCCAAACCATCATGTTTATTGTCGGTGGCTACTCAAGTAAATTACTGATCCGCAAATTTGGCACCAAAGGCAGCCTAAACTGTTTACTGATATTGTTTGGTTTGTGTGTTGCGGCCATTTTCACCTCCAGTGTGATCCTCGATACAGAAACAATATTGCCACTGCTCATTGCATTCTCTTTGCTAGCAGGAAGCAATGGCGCTATTTATCCTATTGTGGTCAATAATGCTCTGCAAGAGTTCAGCAATAACGCGGCTAAAGCTGCAGGATTACAAAACTTTTTGCAGATTACTATCTCTTTTGGGGCATCAAGTCTGGTGGCAATTTGGGCAAGTGCGGGTGATAACGCTATTGGTTGGGGAATTCTGGCCTGTTCAGTATTGGTTGCCGTTGGCCACATAATTAAAAGCCATGATTCTTGGGCACAAATACATCAGAATTTTACCTTTCCTGATCCAGCAAGATTATCTCAAGCCTCAACTAAAAATGACCAGTAACCGTGGTCTGGCGATAAAATAACGCCTTATATGATGAGGTTATAAATTTGTCTATAACTTCATCATATGCTAGGTTATTTATTGAACAATTTAATGTTCTAATTAATCATCAAATTAACAATCACAAGGAATGGGTTGAATGACGCAACACAACCGCTTGATAATGTCATTAGCGTTGGCAAACCAATAAATGAAACGCTTGCCTTTAACGCTTTATATCATCTTCCTCAGCGTTTGCTTTGCACTCACGCCAACGGGCGAGCTATTTGCAAAAGACCATCCGCAAGTTCGATTTATCACCCATCCTTTACCCCCATTTAGTTATCTTGACAATGATCTTTTAAGCGGTTTTTCTATCGATATTGTTCAAGCGATGATGCAACATACCCAGCACACAGCCAACATTGAAATGTATCCCTTTAATAGAGCATTTCAGATATTGAAATCACAACCAAACACTGCGTTGTTTGTCATTGCTAAAAGGCCAGAAAGAGAAGTAAACATGAAATGGGTAGGTCCCATTATTAGCAGCGGAGTGTATTTTTACCAAAAACGTAATTCCGGACTCTCATTAGCATATTTAGAAGACTTAAAACGTGTCCGAAATGTTGGTGTAGTACTTGGTAATGCTGATCACACCTATTTGGATTCCCAAGGATTCACTAACCTCAGTACTGATAAATCCCAATTACAATCGCTCAAAATGCTCAGTTATGGCCGAGTTGATGTTGCGCCAATGAGCGAACTAGTGATGCCATTTTTGGCAAAAGCAGCCGATATCGATATCAACTCAATAGAACGTACCCCGATTAAGTTATACGACTCTACCTTGTATATCGCATTTTCAAACGACACTTCTGATGAGGTTATTGCACTATGGCAGCAAGCATTTGATGAGTTAAAATCATCAGGTATGTACCAGACCATTTATCAAGATTATTTTCCAACTGATACCGATATTGCTAAGCGATAACGGATCATTAATTTCCAATACATAACAACTGCAATAGATAATTTTTACTATCGAATTTTCGTTATCCGCTAAATATGCTTAATGCAATATCCCCAAAAGATCCTCTCTAAACCAAACTGACTAAGAATAAACAATGATTAACTTGTTACATGTAAGTAACAAATTTAATATAAAACCCAAAATAGCTTAAATGTATAATTTAATGAAATAAAACTCACTGAAAGGAATGTTCAGATGAAGGCGATGAAAGTCATACTCATTTCAATAGTCAGCGCGTTGGCGCTTTTTGGGTTAATGGCTATTTTATTGGGCTGGCTACTCAGTTCCATGTGCGGTAATAACGTTTACACCGAATCACTTTCATTAGATAAAATGTACAAGGCTGTTATCTTTGAAAGAAGTTGCGGTGGCGCTTCTGGCTACTCAACTCAAATATCAATCATAAAAGCTGACGAGCAACTGTGTGACAATTGTGCTGGCGACGTGTTCGTTGCCAATGACCATCCTAACGATAATAAACTCAACTTAGTCTGGTTAGGACAACAAGATTCTGACGACCAACAACTGCAAATTCATATTCCAGCTGATATCGTAATTGAGACTCAAGAAACGACTTGGTCCTCTTGGTTTGACAGTATCGATATTTCCTACCCTGTATTTGACCATTACCCATTAGCCTGTGAACAAACGCCGCAACCTAAAGCGTGTCAGTTTGTGACAAATGATCAGAAACTTATTGATGTGTTAATCAAGTATGAAGGCTTTAAAAACCATAAAGCACTGGCTGTATCGGTTAACGATATGGGTAATGTTAGATATGGATACGGTTATGGTTATGACTCAATGTTAAAAGCACAACGCAGAGCTTTAAAAGAGTGCACCAAAGGGACTCGTCCTACTCATGTAAAATGTGAGTTAATCCGTTAAGGCAAACCAATGCGATTTGAACCCAAACAACACAAAACACATTTAATTGATAATCAGAAAATAGATGTCTATTACAATCGTGTCACCACCCGTTTTAGCTTATCCATAAATCAGCAACAGGTTTATAGTCGACTACTGCTGTTAAGCCCATGGCGAAAGCAACAAATCCTTATAAACAACACGCCATACAACTTAACCATCATTTGGTTTTTATTGTGGCGATCCAGTTTAACCCCTACTCAGCAGTCAGACCGCCATCCTACAATTATAGAACTTCTGCCTGAACGGCGTAGAAAATCCATTATGATCGCGATATATTTAGGATTAATTAGCAGTATTAAACTGACGCTAGGGATATTAATCTATTCCAACGTCATATGAATATCGCATCACGAGGCCATTAACCCGCAGACGATTTTAGTGTAAACTCGAGCCCAACTTATTAACCTGTTATAAGCATCACCACATGACTCAAGCCTTGTTTTACCTTATGCCTGATAATCATAATCAAATGAGTGCATTAGATGCGCTCTATTTAGCTGCTTGCAGGTTAGCTGAACAACAATATCGTCAACAAAAAACCGTCTACATTCACTGCAAAGACAAACAGCAAGCTTATGCCATTGACGAATTACTGTGGCAATTTGAGCCAAACGCCTTTGTACCACACAACTTAAAAGGTGAAGGCCCAGTAACAGGTGCACCTGTGGAAATAGGTTTTGACACTTTAGGGCCAAATAAAAGTCGTCAAGTTCTGATTAATCTTGCAGACCAAATGCCCAGTTTTGCGGTAAACTTGCCCCATATTATCGATTTTGTCGCTAATGATGACGAACTTAAGCGCATTGCTCGCAATCGCTACCGTCAATATCAGAATGTAGGCATTACGCCCAGCACTCAAGCATTAGCTGAATAAACACTTAATTTAGATAGAGAACATAACGCTCCTATGGAAAAAACATACAACCCAAAGTCTATCGAACAAGCCCTTTACCAAAACTGGGAAGAGCAAGGTTACTTCAAGCCGCATGGTGATGAATCAAAAGGCAATTACTGCATCATGATCCCGCCACCGAATGTAACCGGTAGCTTGCACATGGGTCATGCCTTCCAAGACACCATCATGGATACCCTTACCCGCTTTGAGCGGATGAAAGGTAAAAATACCTTATGGCAAGTCGGCACCGACCACGCGGGTATTGCGACTCAAATGTTGGTTGAGCGTAAGCTTGAAGCCGAAGAAGGTAAAACTCGCCATGATTTAGGCCGTGACGCCTTTATTGATAAAGTGTGGGACTGGAAAGAACAGTCTGGTGGCACGATTACCAAACAGCTTCGCCGTATGGGCGCATCGGTTGATTGGGATCGCGAACGTTTCACTATGGATGAGGGCTTATCAAAAGCGGTTCAAGAAGTGTTTGTTCGTCTATACGATGATGAACTTATTTATCGTGGTAAGCGCCTAGTTAACTGGGATCCAAAGCTACACACCGCCATTTCAGACCTTGAAGTTGAAAACAAAGAGAAGCAAGGCCACATGTGGCACTTCCGCTATCCTTTGGCCCAAGGCGCATTAACAGCCGACGGTAAAGATTACCTAGAAGTGGCCACTACGCGCCCAGAAACCATGTTAGGTGACAGCGCAGTAGCCGTGCATCCAGATGATGAACGTTACCAGTCATTAATTGGTAAATTCATTCTATTGCCTATCGTTAACCGTTTAGTGCCGATTGTTGCCGACGATTATGTCGATATGGAATTTGGTACCGGTTGTGTAAAAATCACTCCAGCCCATGACTTTAACGACTATGAAGTCGGTAAACGTCATCAACTGCCTATGTACAACATCTTCACCTTAGATGCCGCCGTACGTAGTTTTGTTGAAGTGATTAACACTGATGGCACCCCAAACAAAGGTGTCGAGATTGCCTTGCCAGAGCGTTATGTTGGCCTAGACAGATTTAAAGCCCGTGATGCTATCGTGGCTGAATTTGACAGCTTAGGTCTACTTGAAAAGGTCGCTCCGCACGGCTTAAAAGTACCTTATGGCGATCGCTCTGGTGTGGTGATTGAACCATTACTAACCGACCAATGGTACGTGGCTGTGCAGTCAATGGCTAAAACAGCCATTGAAGCAGTAGAAACCGGTGAAATTAAGTTTGTGCCGCAACAATACGAGAACATGTACTTCTCATGGATGCGCGATATTAAAGACTGGTGTATTTCACGCCAGTTATGGTGGGGACACCGAATTCCAGCTTGGTACGATGAAAACGGTAAAGTCTACGTTGGCCGTAACGAAGCAGAAGTGCGCGCTAAACACAAATTTGCCGACTCAGTAATATTACGTCAAGACGATGACGTATTAGACACTTGGTTTAGCTCGGCATTATGGACTTTCTCAACCTTAGGTTGGCCTGACAACTTAGAAGACTTAAAAACCTTCCACCCAACCGACGTGTTGGTCACAGGTTTTGACATCATCTTCTTCTGGGTTGCGCGGATGATCATGATGACCATGCACTTCATTAAAGATGAAGATGGCAAGCCACAAGTACCATTTAAAACCGTTTACGTTACCGGTCTTATCCGTGACGAAGTTGGCAATAAAATGTCAAAGTCTAAAGGTAACGTCCTTGATCCATTAGACATGATTGACGGTATCGAGCTTGAAACCTTAGTTGAAAAGCGTACTGGCAATATGATGCAGCCGCAACTGGCGGCAAAAATTGAAAAAAGTACCCGTAAAGAGTTTGCCGACGGCATTGAAGCTCATGGTACCGATGCACTGCGCTTTACCTTAGCTGCAATGGCTTCAACCGGCCGCGACATCAACTGGGACATGAAACGTCTTGATGGTTACCGCAGTTTCTGTAACAAGTTATGGAATGCGTCACGTTACGTGTTAATGAACACTGAAGTGCAGACAGATCCAGATAGCGATGAAGCTGGCGAGCCTTTAGATTGCGGTCAACTATTGGTTGATGGCAAACCAGGTGCGATGGAATTGTCGCTAGCCGATCGTTGGATCATTGGTTTATTTAACCAAACCGTGAAAACAGTTGAAGACCATATGGCTGCTTACCGTTTCGACTTAGCCGCTAACACCTTATACGAGTTCACTTGGAATCAATTCTGTGACTGGTATTTAGAATTAACCAAGCCTGTTATGCAAAATGGCACTGAAGCGCAAATGCGCGGCACTCGCCACACTTTGGTCAATGTGCTTGAAAAAATGCAGCGTCTAATGCATCCATTTATGCCGTACATTACTGAAACGATTTGGCAACGTGTCAAACCGTTAGCAGGCGTAACTGGCGATACCATCATGCTAGCATCATTCCCAACTTATCAAGCAGATCAAGTTGATGCGACCGCGATGGCCGATCTTGAATGGGTTAAGCAAGTGATTGTGGCTGTACGTAATATTCGTGCTGAACTTAAT
This sequence comes from Shewanella sp. SR44-4, assembly GCF_014163715.1. Taxonomy (NCBI): domain Bacteria; kingdom Pseudomonadati; phylum Pseudomonadota; class Gammaproteobacteria; order Alteromonadales; family Shewanellaceae; genus Shewanella; species Shewanella sp. SR44-4. The sequence continues at coordinate 41,294 of NZ_JACJDU010000043.1, forward strand.
ATTGCCCCATCAAAGCCGCTTAATGCGTTACTGCGTGGTGTGAGTTACGAAGATCGTATTCGTCTTGAAGCAAACCAAACATTCTTTGCAAGTTTGGCTAAACTCGAAACGATGACCATTTTATCTGAAGGTGAAACGGCGCCAATGTCGAGCACTCAGTTAGTCGGCAATATGGAGCTATTAATCCCAATGGCAGGTTTGATCGATGTAGGCGCAGAAATGGCCCGTATCGATAAACAGTTAGAAAAGCTTGCTCAAGAGATTGCCCGTATTGAAGGTAAATTATCTAATCAAGGTTTTGTGGCTAAAGCCCCTGCTGCGGTAATTGATAAAGAACGCGCTAAGATGACCGATTTAACTCGTGACATTGAAAAGTTAAACGAACAAAAAGTCGAATTAGCTAAGATTTAACGGCAACCATAAGTTGTTGTCTTAAGGTTTACTTTGTTTAACAAAGCACTCTTCAAAAAACCAGCGAATAACTCGCTGGTTTTTTATCTTCGTTGATGTGACCCATGGCGATAATATTAGGTTTATTTGGTTCAAAATTGAAACTTTGATATCTCAACTTACATTTTTGGTGTATAAGCTTCGGCCAATATCATCATTCTATCTAATGGGTCAAAACCATGTCTGATAAATACTTTTTTAAAGGTCGTAGAACCCCTAAGCCAGCTTATGGTGAAAGTGGTTATAACACCAAACGTGCCGCCAAACTGGGCACGGAAGCGTTACCGTTAATATTGTCAGTTCAAACCGAAGCTCGCCAACATGAAGTGGCTGCTATGGTCGCTGAACAGCAACTCTTTGCTAATATCACTATTGATGCAGATAAGCCTGAAAACATTGTTGATTTAACTGGTTTATTGAATAAACCCAAAGCGGTTACTTCTGAAGCTAAGCCAAACCGCAATGATGCTTGCCCTTGCGGCAGTGGTAAAAAGTACAAAAAGTGTTGCGGTGCTTAAACCAAAATACCAACGTTAGGCTCGTTGGTCACTAACGGACCAATGATTAAATATTGAAGCGGATCTTACGATCCGCTTTTTTATTGCCTTTAGATTGTTAACGTTAACGTTGTATACACTTAACAATCGAGGCTTACCTATGTAACCACATCACAAATTCACAAATGAGCGGCACTCTTGGCGGATCACTTATGGATAGGGTTTGGTATTAATCACGAACTTAGGTAAAGTGTCAGCCTTTGTTATAAAAATGAAACAGACCATAAAATAAAAGGGTGACTTATGAGCACTAATTCGCACTCAGACAATGATTTGAGTGAAGTAAAACAGTTAGGCATGTGGGCCGCGATCACCAGTTTAGGCTATATATTTTGGCTTGTCGGTGGTATGGAGCTAATAGAACGCATTGCCTATTATGGTGTCAAAGCCAGTGCTGGCTTATACGCTAAAGCGCCAGTATCACAAGGCGGACTGGGCATTAATTTAAGCGATTACGGTATTATTATATCCGTGTGGGCGTTGCTACAAACCTTCGTACCTGTGCTAACTGGCGGAATTTCTGACCGTGTCGGTTACAAAGAAACCATTTTCGTTTCTACCATCATCAAAATCTGTGGCTATTTAACCATGGCATTCTTCCCTAGCTTCTGGGGTTTTCTCGCTGGCGCCATGTTGCTAGCCATGGGTACAGGGGTATTCAAACCTGGTATTCAAGGCACTTTAGTACTGTCAACCAACCGAAATAATACTTCAATGGCTTGGGGCATTTTTTACCAAGTGGTTAACATCGGTGGATTTTTAGGTCCATTGGTGGCGGTACATATGCGTCAATTATCTTGGGATAACGTGTTTTACGCCTGTGCAGCCATTATTTCGTTTAACTTTTTATTCTTATTGGCTTACAAAGAGCCCGGCAAAGCTGAGCGCTTAGAGCGCGCACGCCAAGTGAAAAATGGTGAAATCACACAAGAAGCACTGTGGAAGGATGCCTTAAGAGAACTAAAGAAACCTGTGGTGATTTACTACATGCTGGTGTTTGCCGGTTTTTGGTTTTTATACAACTCATTATTTGATGTACTGCCTATTCACATTGCGGAATGGGTTGATACCAGCGTCATTGTCACCTCCTTATTTGGCCCAGAAGGCACCAGCAGCGGCATATTGCAGTTTTGGCTAGGGTTGAATAATGACGGTACCAAAGTGATGCCAGAGGGCATGCTTAACCTCAACGCGGGGATGATCATGACCACTTGCTTTATTGTTGCTGCGCTTACGGCTAAATATCGCATTACCACCACCATGTTTGTCGGTTGCTTATTGAGTATTTTAGCCATTGCCTTGGTCGGTGCATTTAATGCGGCTTGGATGATTGTATTGGCTATTGCCATGTTCTCTGTCGGCGAAATGATGATCAGCCCAAAGAAAAACGAGTTTATGGGTAACATCGCACCTGAAGGTAAAAAAGCCATGTATTTAGGCTTTGTCATGCTTCCTCAAGGCATAGGTTGGACGTTAGAAGGTTATTTCGGCCCTAAGCTTTATGACATGTACGCGTCAAAAGAACGCATCGCCCGTGAAGCGCTATCTGAACATGGTATGAACTTAACCGATATTGCTAACATCCCTCAAGGTGAAGCATTTAGTCGCTTAGTCAGTACCACAGGTCAAGACCCACAGGCATTAACCCAAGCTTTATATCAAGCCAACAATATCGGCATGGCTTGGTATATTATCGCCGCCATTGGGATTATTTCTGCAGTAGGTATTTTCATCTACGGAAAATGGCTATTAAGGATGCAGCGCCAACAAGTAGCTTAGTTGAGCAGACTGTAGAGTATTTACCATAAAGTACCGATTTGATATAAGGGAAGCAGCAATGCTTCCCTTTTGTTTTTCATCCAAAATAGGTTAATAGGTTTTAATGAAGCAATAATACAACCCCTCGTTAACTTACCTCTCATTAACTTATAACGCATTAACTCCGTTGTTATTACCGACTATGGTTTATTATCTACCCTATTTATTACCTACTCTATTTATTACCTACTCTGTTTATTATCTACACAGTCCATTGCCAATTGGTAGCCCATATACATCAAATGACACACCAAATAACAGACATAATGTGTCAGCAGTCTCAACGATTTACATGCCGAAGTGTCTGGCCCATTAAGTCATAATCAGTTTAGATAAAGCGCCACTAGGTTAGATGGTTAAGTTGACGTTGAAATGTCATTAACCTCTTCAATGGTCGATTAAATAGCGATAACTAAAGCTACTGGCATTGGTTGGATTGATTACATTGGGATTGATTAGACTCGGTTAAATTGGTTTGAGTTTGAGTTTGAGTTTGAGTTTGAGTTTGAGTTTGAG
>NZ_JACJDU010000044.1:0-40325 GCF_014163715.1 Shewanella sp. SR44-4
GCTTGGCATATTCTAATTTTTGAAGAGGGCTGACAGTGATTTTCGTTTTTCTAATCATGATAAATACCTTTAAGATTTTGCTTATTTTAAGCTATAAATCTCTACAGTTTCATTAGACCATTACAGTCTGGGTACAAACGATCCAGAAAATCTAATAAAGGCTATTAAGCAAAGTAGCTGACTTGTGTTCGTTCATTGCAAGTTTGAGTCAACTATTTTCCGCCTTTTACTGTGCTCGTTACTATCTCGCTTCTGTCCCGAAACGATTTAGATAGTGAGCAAATCATGTAGTCAGTCGCGGGGGGAACCACTCCATTATGAATAGTATCTCTTATCAAACCATAACCCACTAATAGCTCAATTGTTGAGCAGCTTCTAGCATGTTAAGCTCAACCTATAAAGTCTGCGACAGCGATTAGCATTATTGAAAAATAGGATTTTTATTAATAACTTGCTATTGTTTCACTAGGTTTTAAGGTTCCTTTAATAGCTCATTTTAAAGGTCCGTTTTTATAGAAAATGTGGATAGAAAATGATTGATGCGGTTTGTACTTATGGTGGGCAAAGGCACACTTTTTCAATTTTGAAATTTCAGACGTTACCTGAAACTGAAATTGAAAAGTTTAGGCAATTTTTACAATGCCCTGAGTGCAAAGGAAAAGCTTACTATCGTAAGAGAAGCTCAGACGGTAAAGCGGCGTGTTTTGGCTCTCGATATCATGTTGCAGAATGCGATGAAGGTCATTTTTCAACTCAACGAGACCGAGAGAATCGGCATAGCGTAGAAGTGAATAAAGTCATTTCAGATGCTGATATTATTAGCATTGATTTCATGTTATCAAACACCAAAAAGCCAGTTACAGAGGTGCAAACGGTTGCCTCTACATCAAGCCTCATTTCAAGCAGCCTCCCAAAAATCGATAATGCCAGTCGTAAACACAATGGCAACAATGAACAAACCAAGGTCAAAGTGCTAGGGCTAGAGAAAATCCTCAATAGCTTGATGCGTGGCAGCGATTTAGCTGAATCAAGTACTTTGATTGAGCTTGATACGGGTTATAAATTCAAAGCGAAGAATTTATTTGTTAACTTTTCCGATGCTGAGCCAAGCGATAATGCTAAACAGGCAAAGCCTAAAATGTACTGGGGTACGATTTCGTATCTAGACAAAGAACTTGATTGGTTAAATCCATCTGATTGTACTGATGTTGGCATTCCTATCTCTAAATTTAAATCGGCAATATTAGAACGTTTCAATGTATCGGAAGGGCGTCAATTAGAAGGTGCGGGGATTATTTTGTTTGGAAAATGTTTTTGGAACTCAAAGAAGACACGCAAGATAATTGAACTGTGGAATGCAGACAGAATTTTCATATCAGTACTTGAAGACTAATCTGCAATAAGCCGTTTAGCCATTAAAGGCATACAGGCTTATATCACAATATGTTGTTTACAAAATTGAAGCAGTCTTTTGATAAATGGCATGTTTGGTTTTACAGTCGTGTTTGCCGCACTTTTGCTATTGGATTGACCTTTGAGTCGATCTTCTCTTATTTTACGCCGTTCATCGGCACGGTTCGCGACTTCAGCGAACTGTTGTCTTTGTGCCAATGTCATACTTGCCATAAAGCTCCGAAAGGGAACTTTGGGCGTGGCAGCAGCTAGATTTGTTTTTGGTGTGCTACACATAGTTAAACTCTAGTTGGTAAATACTGGTGTACTTAATAAGACCGACAAGAGTGAGATAACATTTCATTTGTGGCGTAATTTACATTTGGCGGGCGATATCATCACATAAGTACGCTCAGATATTTATCACTTCTATAATTCCCTAAAGTATGTTTTGAACAACTGTTTTGCTAAATGATTGCTAATAGTTTTGGCAACTATTGACTAAACGTTTGGTAAACTGCTTAGTCTTTGTTTTTATAGCTATTATTGATAATAAAAAGCCCTGAGACGATGACGACTCAAGGCTTAGATTGATGGCAATGTTGACTAGCAAGATATGTTCACCTTGCTTTTGTTTAGCGCTCAAATTCGGATTCTGTTAAATACGTGCCATACGTTTAAGCAGTAACAACCACAATACAGGGAGCAGTAAGATATAGAAAAATAGCACTTTTGCACCGATATCACCGTAAAACAAGGTGTTGTTTACAAACCTTACAATACCCATAGGATCCCATGGCATGTAATGGATATTACCGTGTAATAACATAGCGCCTAAAATCATAATGGTAATGGCAATCCATTGTCTTGCGGGCTCGTAACTTCTCACTAGAAACGCAGGGATTAACGCGGCTAAGCCGATACCAACAAAGTTCTGTGCAAGGTGAGCCAGTATTGGATATTCACTGCTATTAAACCACCACAATAAGTTACCAGCAGCAGACTGGCCAATTGCCACGATAGTTAATGCATAATAGCCAATGCTAATGCACAGGCTGAGTATGACTAATTTGATGATATTCATTTATTCCCTTATTGTTTGAACATTCCATTAACGTTTTTTGCAAAACGTTTCAGCAGCTGAGTAGAGGCTACTTTTGTAGTATTGCATTATATCGGCTAAATGCCGCATCGAGATCGGCAATTAAATCGTCGGCATCTTCAAGTCCAATATGTAAGCGTATTAATGGTTTGCTGCTGTCCCATTGAGTAGCGGTACGGATATTGTTAATACCGAATACCCCTAAAATTAAGCTTTCGAAACCGCCCCATGAAAAGCCCATTTTAAAATGGTCCATGTTTTCAACAAAAGCAGTGACTGACGCTAAGTCGCCTTGCTTGAGTACAAATGAGAACAAACCATTACCGCCGCTAAAGTCGCGTTTAAAAAACTCGTGACCAGGGCAAGTATCGAACGCCGGATGACGGACATGATCCACTTCTGCACGAGTCGCCAACCAATTAGCCACTTTTAAGGCATTTTTATTATGTTGTGCCATACGTACTCCTAAGGTACGTAAGCCTCGCGCGGCTAAATAGACGTCATCTGGCGAGGTAGTTTGGCCCATTAAGTAACTGTTTTCGCGCAGTTGTTCCCAATGTTGTTCATTGGCAGTGGCGGTACCCATCATCACATCAGAATGGCCAACAATGTACTTGGTGGCGGCTTGAATAGAGATGTCGACACCCATATCAAATGGACGAGAATTAATCGGTGAAGCCCAGGTATTATCCAGCATTACAATGACATCATGTTCGTGAGCGATACGGCAAAGCGATGGTACATCCTGCACTTCCATGGTGATAGAACCTGGTGATTCTAAAAATAATACCTTGGTGTTAGGACGAATTAACTCACGAATGCCTGCGCCAATCATTGGGTCGTAATAGGTGGTTTCGATACCAAAGCCCGCGAGCATTTTATTGCATAAATCGCGCGTTGGTTCATAGGCGGTGTCGACCATTAATAAATGGTCGCCACTTTTTAAAAATGATAACAAAGCGCTGCTGATCGCGCCCGCACCAGAAGGGTATAACGCCGTGCCAGCGCCACCTTCAAGTTCGCATATGGCTTGTTGAAATGAAAAATGGGTTGGGGTGCCGCGACGACCGTAAAACATTTCACCGTTGGTTTTGTTTTTAATCGCAAAACGCATCTCATCCATGGTGTCGAACACCACGGTAGAGGCTCTAAATACTGGCGGATTAATAATGCCTTTAGTGAACTTTTTGTCGCGGCCAACGTTAACAATTTGGGTGGCCAGTTTATCGTCTTTGCTCATGTTGTTATTTCCATTATGTGTAGAGTCCATGGTTTATGTTTTAGCTAATGTTTATTAGCAAATATCAATGACATGGATAAATGCGCTACGGTGAATGATCTACTGATGTTTATCATCCTAGCACCAACAAACCTAAATAAAAGCGCCTAAATGCTGTGGTTGACTATTTTTCATCACTCAAGGGTAACGTCAGGCATATTTCAACCCCTTCAATGTCGTTCTCTATTATGTTGGTTGCTTTAATGCTGCCATGGTGAAAGTCGGTAACTAATCGGGCAATGTATAAGCCTAAACCAAGATGAGGCTTACCATTAATACCTTGAGGCCTGATAGACACCATAGATTCAAAAATTTGGCTGTTCATGTCTTTTGGCAGTAAAGGACCAATGTTACTGACTTTTAATATTGCCTGTTTATGATATTGGGTCAGGCTGACGGTGATGGCGCTGTCGGGCTGATGAAATTCAATGGCGTTGTTGATCAGTTTATCCATTAATTGGGCGATGTATTCCGGTACACCGTCGCAAGACATGGCTTTATCTTCAATGTGGATGCTAAAGAGCTGGTCTGGATAAGTCATTTGATAGCCTTGCATACAACCGCTAATCACTTTCTTTAATGAAAAACGACAGCTTTCAGCTTGGGTTAAACTGGCTTCCAAGCGAGTTGCTTCGCTTAAGTTATTTAAAATAAGGTGTAGGCGGCTGACACCTTCTTGGGCACGGCTAACATATTTTTGTGATTGCTCGTCCAGTTGTTGCAAACCTAAGTGTTCAAGTGAGCTGCGCACCACGGCAACAGGGGTACGCAGTTCGTGCGATAAACGCGACGACATGTTTTCTAAATAATGAGTGTATTGCCCAAGGCGACTGACAATACTTGAAAAGCTGCGTGACAAATCACCGATTTCATCTCGGTTTTTTGATGCCACAATCTGCTGTCTTACTCGGCCCTGGCTGTCGATGGCGAGTTCAGCCTGATCACGTAAACGGCGGATGCGGCTTGAAATACTCGAGGCAAAAATAAACAAGGCTAATGTGCCCATGCTCATAATAGTTAATATGACGTTAAACAGTTTTTCCAGGGCGCGGTTACGCAGGCTGCGAATGCCGTGAGTGGTTTCTTCTGCAATAACGACTCCCATGACTTTATCGTCAATCCAAATTGGGCTTGCTGCGGCTAATACTACGGCTTTGTTGTCTGGCGTTAAGCGCCATGTAGAGCCTTGTTTGCCGCTTAAGGCTTTTTCAATGTGGCTACCAGTGAGTTCAGTTGAATCTTGCAGTGAATCGATAAAGTCTTGTGGCGGACGAGTTAATATTTTGTAGTATAACGGCAGAATATATTGCTGTTTAAAGTGCAGCCAAAACGACTCAGGTTGATTGACCTCGATATCATCTGCCCAGGTGTTGGACGATGAACGAATATCACCAGATTTTGCCAGTACGCGGCCATGATTATCGACGACCCAAATACGTGAGCTGTTGTGGCTCATGCCTTTAATGATATTTTCAATTTCAGGCGAGGGCACTAACACCGTGCCTAAACTGGCTACTGAGTCGGTGGCTGAGGTACCAATAACATTCACTAATTGACGTGTTTTTGTATCGTTTACATTATGTATCGCAAAACCTAATTTACTGCCTACCATTTCGAGTGGCAGTCTAAACTCAATATTGTATCCCTTGTCGGTTTTTAACCACTGGCCTTGAATGCGCACTTCTGGGGTAACGGGCATCGATTGGCTCGGGTCGGCGGGTAATTCAAACGCACTAAGCCAACCACTTTGGGTATTGGCAATAATATAACGCCTGAACATGCCATCGGGCGATTGAGTTGCCATGACTAAGTGATCGTTTCTATCAATGCGTAAGCTTTTACGGTTACGAAAAATCAGGTTCGGGTCATTGACGTTGAAAAAGCCGTATAAATAGCCGCCGTATTTGCCCACCATATGACTAAAGCTAATATCGATTGGCTCAGTTTCGCTGCGCTGATAAATAACATGTTTGTCTGAATAGTTGAGGGTGCGATGTTGGTATAAGTCCCAGTCACTCAGTTTACCGTCGAGTTGAATGGGCCCAGCTAACGGGTAGGCGTATAAGTCGCGGCCTTTTTCAACTTGGTTTAAAAAGCTGGCTTGGTTATCAAATAATTTTGGTCGCTCATGTAGCGCCGTAGCAAGCGCTTGAGTGGTGCCTTCAAGGGTTTTTTCTTGGCCATAACGCAGGTACTTCTCCATTTCCCACACATATTCATACCCAAGCCATGGTAGGCAGAGTAAAAACAGCGACAAAATGACGACCTTGGCACGCAGCCCTATCGGTAAATTCATCTGTTAGATATTGTCCCAGCGGTAGCCCATGCCATAAACGGTATCGATACAGTCAAACTCAGCGTCGATAACGATAAACTTTTTCCTAATGCGCTTAACGTGCGAGGTGATTGTGCTGTCGTCGACGTAAATTTTAGCTTCTTGCATTAAATCCTGACGGCTGCGCACATGTCCTGGGTGTTTGGCCATGGCATGAACCATCCAAAACTCGGTCACGGTCAGTTCAATGGGTTGCGATTTCCAATATACCTGAATGCGATTGCCATCGATGGTGAGGTGGCCGCGCTCAAGTAAGTTGTCTTCTATTGGGCTTGAACCGATTAATTCTGAACGACGAAATAGGGCCGCAATACGGGCCATTAAATGGGGGAAACTGACTTCTTTTGTTAAATAATCATCGGCCCCTAAACGCAGACCACACACGGTGTCAAAGTCACTGTCGCGTGCGGTTAAAAAGATGATTGGTAGGCTGCTCGACATTGCACGCAGTGCCTGGCATAGGGTAAAACCGCCGTCTATTTCATGCTCTAAACCAATATCTATAATGGCTAGGTCTGGTAAGCGAGCATTAAAGGCGAGCATGGCTGCGGGGCGATTTGCATAGGCTTGAACACTATACCCTTGCTGTTGCAGGACATCTTTGTAGTTTTCGCGGATAGCGGCTTCGTCTTCAACAATGGCAATTCGTTTCATGGGATGATTTCAATTAATAGGCTGATAATTAGATATAGTACTGACTATACAGGATTTTATCGACCAAAAAAGCCGTTGACGGCAATTGCCATATTGTTGCCACATTTGATCGCCACATTGCCATTTTTGCTCCCCAATAAAGCCACCTATGAGGTGTTTAATAGCGACATAGAGTTAATCAGCAACGCATTAACTCATGTATTGATGATAACCATCATTTTTTTAAACAACCACTTTAAACAACCACTAAAAGGGATTCTTTATGAAAAAGCAACTTATTGCCGCAACAATTATTTCTACCATGATGATTTCAAACGTCAGTTGGGCAAATGACAATGACCATGGCATGAGCGAAGAGCGCGAACACACAGAAGAGCTAGTGGGTTTGAGCTCTGGGATTTTACTCGGTGCTGTTATCGGCGGCCCAGTGGGTGCCATTATTGGTGCATTTACCGGTACGTTTATTGGTAAGTCGGTTGGCGATGAAGCAGAACTCAGCGTCCAGAAACAACAATTAGTGCAGCAAGAACAAAAATTAACGCAAACTAACGAGCAATTAATGGCATTGAGCACTAAGCAGCAATCGTTGGAGCAAGTGTCGGAGAAATATTATCAATTACAGTCTAACTTGGCTGAACAAAAAGCGAATCAACAACAAACGCTTAATGAGTTAACCATTGGAATGAATGTGCAGTTTAAAACCGGTTCGAGCCATATTGAGCCGTTATTTGAACAACAATTAGATAATGTGGCTTACATGATGAGCTTGTCACCAGAATTGACCATAGATTTAACCGGTTATGCCGACCGCCGTGGCGATAATGATTTCAACCAAGCCTTGTCTGAACAGCGTTTAGCTGAAGTGACACAATACTTAGTTACCCAAGGCATTGCCCGCGAGCGTTTGCATGGACAGGCTTATGGTTCAACGTTGCCAATGCACCAGGAACAAAATTTTGAAAACGACTTTTTTGATCGTCGGGTGACGCTCAAGTTATTAGCCCCAGGTGCTGAACTTGCTGCTAACTAAATTTACACGTCGATTTTCCTTTTTGTTTTGAATATTACCCATCTAGGCGCAAACATTGATGTTGTAGCCTAAATGGGTGAGGAGCGAGTATGCGCCCGTTGTTTTTAATCTCACATTTGTCTATTAAACCTGTTTGTAAATCGCTGTGTTTTGGTTTGTTGTTTGTCATTTATGCCAGTATTACAACGGCATTTGCATCACCGTCTGGGTATCAAGAAGACGATATCACTCAAGGAACATTAGAGTACTTTCAACAAAATCAAGTGATACAAGCTTTTGCGCTAGATACACAAGTGAGCATGGATGTGTCGGGATTACTCAATCGGGTCACGGTTAAGCAAGTGTTTATCAATGATTCTGATCAATGGGTGAATGGGCGATACTTATTCCCGTTACCTGAAACTGCAGCTGTCGATAGCATGCAGTTACGCATTGGCGACAAAGTCATAGCAGGACAAATACAACCTAAAAAACAAGCATTACAGACTTTTGAAACTGCCAAGAAACAAGGTAAACAAGCGAGTTTGTTACAGCAACAACGACGCAATTTGTTTACCTCAGATGTCGCCAATTTAGGGCCACACGAGCAACTCGTGGTAGAAATTAGTTATCAACAAAAGGTTGAGTATCGTGATGGGCTGTTTAGTTTACGTTTTCCATTAGCGATAACACCGCGTTATAACCCGCAAGCAGATCGCACTACCGAGCAGCCGCCATTGGCCATGCCATCGAGCGCTAATACGGCGATGTCTGTTAAACACGTCAGGCCGGAACTAAATGTGAAGATGCAGGTGAACATTGATGCCGGTTTTGAACTAACGTCATTAAACAGTCTTTATCATCCGATTAAACAGTCTATTGCCGGTAATCATTACAGTGTTAACTTTGACGGCAAGCAAATTGCTGACCGTGATTTTGTGCTGCAATGGCAGGCTAACGTAGGGGCATTACCACAAGCCGCGACGTTTTATCAAACCGGTAAAACCCATGTGATAGACAATAGCGTTGGACATGAACAGACAGCACAAAGACAACCCAATCCGGTTGATAATAATATGTACTCGTTAGTGATGTTAATGCCGCCGAGTGTGGAAGTAAGCGAGCAACACCTTATTGCCAGAGAACTGATTTTAGTTATCGATACGTCTGGTTCTATGTCTGGCCAGTCTATTACTCAAGCCAAGCAAGCATTACAGTTCGCACTAGCGGGACTGCGTGACATCGACAGCTTTAATATTATTGAATTTAATAGTGACGTAACAATGTTATCTGCCACGCCATTGTCTGCTAATAGCCGTAATATTGGTAAAGCAAACCGATTTATTCAGTCATTAGATGCTGATGGCGGCACCGAAATGCGCAGTGCATTACAAACTGCGCTGGTGGACAGCGTACAGCAAGATTTTGATCAAACCGATGCTCACAGCGAAATGTTACGCCAAGTGATTTTTATGACCGACGGTGCCGTTGGCAACGAACATGAGTTGTATCAGCTTATTAATGATCAATTGGGTGACAGCCGATTATTCACGGTCGGTATTGGCTCTGCACCGAACTCCGATTTTATGCGCCGAGCGGCAACAATGGGTCGAGGAACATTTACCTATATTGGCAATGAGTCTGAAGTGCAGCAAAAAATTGAACAATTACTCAATAAAATTGAGCAACCCGTGCTGACCAATATTGGCTTGTACTATCTTGATGGCAGCGTACCGGACTATTGGCCTACAACCATTAGCGATTTATACCAAAATGAACCCCTTTGGGTAAGTATTAAATCGGCGTCACACCAACAACAGCCCATCATAGTGTCAGGCAATATTAATGGTCAATATTGGCAACAACAACTTGATTTTGAAGAAAACCAAGCAGCTAAGGGAATTGATTTGTTATGGGCAAATGCGCAAATAACATCACTTGAGCTTTATAAAGACAATGCCAGCCGCGACCGCGTCAATAAGCAAGTTGAAGCATTAGGCTTGTTGTATCACTTAGTGACCAGTCAGACCAGTTTAGTTGCGGTGGATGTGACACCGGTTAACCCATTAATTGATAGCCCTATAGATGTGCAGTTACAGCCGCATATGCCCCATGGATTAAATGCTGCTCAGTCGTCGCAAGTATTGCCACAAACCGGTACCGCAAGTCGATTATGGTTATTAATTGGTTTTAGTTTGCTTGGCTTAGGATTGTTGCACTATTTATGGTTAAGGCAGCGCTTACCAGGCCAATTGTTAGTGATTGAATCACATGATTAAACAGGAGCGGAAATATGCAGCGAACAATATCACCGACCAAGCATTGGATTGTGATTGTGCTTCTAAGCGTACTGGGATGTGCATTATTATTACAGGGAGGTTATATGCAAGCTAAAGCTCATTTTGCCCAGTTTTTAATTGAACGGGCTTTTGAAAAAACCTTGGCAGATAGCCAACCACATAAACCCTGGTCTTGGGCAGACACTCATCCGGTGGCTAAGATGCGTGTGTTGCAACAACACAATGATAGCTTGCAACCTTTAGGCAGTGACTTGTACGTATTAGCGGGGGCCTCTGGGCGTAATTTAGCCTTTGGGCCTGGATTGATGTTAGCGGGGGCGGCGTTGGGTGAGCAGGGCAATATGATAATTGCCGGCCATCGAGACAGTCATTTTATGCGTTTACAATACGTTAAGGTTGGCGACATGATTGAGCTTTATAGCACTGCAGGTGAGCGAGTGTTATATCAAATTACTACCACGCATGTGGTGCATGAAACCGACTTAGATGTGCTGGCTCCCACAGCAGAAAGTCATTTAACCTTGATAACCTGTTATCCGTTTGACCAACTGAGTGGCAATGCCGAATATCGCTATATTGTTGAAGCTAAACCAATCGATACAAAACCGCGATGCAGTGTGAGTTAGCTATTTATGGCCACTTGTCTTAATTGCAATAAAAAAGCAGAGCCCAATAGGGCTCTGCTTTTTTGTGTCAGACAACCTGTAATTAGGCTCTCATTGATTTTTCACCTCGGGCTAAACCAACCACACCAGAACGCGATATTTCAATCACTTTGGTCATATCGGTGATCGCATGGATAAACGCATCAATTTTATCACTGGTTCCGACCATTTGGATCGTATAAATATTGGCGGTAACATCAACGATTTGGCCACGAAAAATATCCGCAGTGCGTTTGACTTCTTCGCGTTGATCGCCTTGAGCTTTCACTTTAACTAAGGCAATTTCACGTTCAATATAGGCCGACTCGGTAATGTTAGCCACTTTCAAAATATCGATAAGCTTATGCAATTGTTTTTCAATTTGCTCAAGAATATTGGCATCAGCAATCACGGTAATATTTAAGCGTGACAAGGTCACATCTTCAGTCGGCGCAACGGTTAAGCTTTCGATGTTGTAACCGCGTTGAGAAAATAATCCCACCACTCGTGACAATGCGCCTGGTTGGTTTTCAAGTAATACAGAAATAATACGACGCATTAGCTTTTCTCCGTTTTGCTTAGCCACATTTCGTTCATCGCGCCGCCGCGAATCAGCATTGGGTACACATGTTCAGTCTCGTCTACGCTGATATCAACAAACACTAACTTGTCTTTCATCGCCAAGGCTTCAGCCAGCTTAGATTCTAATTCATCAGGGTGATTAATGTTCATTCCCACATGGCCATAGGCTTCAGCAATTTTGGCAAAGTTAGGCACAGAATCCATATAAGAATGGGAATGACGACCTGAATAAATCATGTCTTGCCACTGTTTTACCATGCCAAGGAAACGGTTGTTTAGGTTGATAATTTTAACCGGAGTATCATATTGCAGTGCCGTTGAAAGCTCCTGAATATTCATTTGGATAGAACCATCACCCGTAACGCACACTACAGTCGCTTCAGGGAACGCCATTTTAACGCCCATTGCCGCAGGTAAACCAAAGCCCATGGTGCCTAATCCACCTGAGTTAATCCAACGGCGTGGTTTATCGAACGGATAATATAACGCGGCAAACATTTGATGTTGGCCGACATCCGACGCCACATAAGCGTCACCATTGGTGAGTTTGTACAATGTTTCAATAACTTGCTGTGGTTTGATTCTATCTGTAGTGCGATCGAACTCTAAGCTCTTTCGTGAACGCCAAATTTCAATGTCGCTCCACCATGCTGCCATAGCTGTAGCATCATTGGTGTCCTTGGATTCATCAAGTAGATCTAACATGCCGTCTAAAATATTGTCGGCAGAGCCAACAATTGGAATATCGACCCGAACCGTTTTAGAGATAGAAGATGGATCAATATCGATGTGTAAAATGGTGGCGTTAGGACAATATTTTTCAACATTGTTGGTGGTGCGGTCGTCAAAACGTACCCCAATACCAAAGATTAAATCGGTGTTGTGCATTGCCATATTCGCTTCGTATAAACCATGCATTCCTAGCATGCCTAAACTCTGCTTATGGGTGCCAGGAAACGCGCCTAAGCCCATTAAGGTACTCACGACAGGGATGTTTAAACGTTCGGCAAGGGCAAGTATTTGTGCATCACAACCCGAAATAACCGCGCCACCACCGACATATAATACCGGTTTTTTAGCCGCTAACAGGGCTTGCAAACCGCGACGAATTTGGCCTTTATGACCCGATGTAGTGGGGTTATACGAACGCATTTTAACGCTGTCCGGATAAACATAATCATGCAGTATATCTGGGCTTAAACAGTCTTTAGGCAAATCAATGACCACAGGGCCAGGGCGACCGGTAGCGGCAATGAAAAAGGCTTTTTTAACCGTTTCTGGAATGTCTTTTGCGTCTGTTATTAAAAAACTGTGCTTAACGATTGGGCGAGAAATACCAATCATGTCGCATTCTTGGAAGGCATCATTACCAATCAAATTACTCGGCACTTGACCAGACAACACAACCAGTGGGATTGAATCCATGTAAGCAGTGGCAATACCAGTAATCGCATTGGTAGCACCAGGGCCTGAAGTGACTAACACGACGCCAACTTTGCCAGTTGCACGGGCATAACCATCAGCCATGTGCACAGCGGCTTGTTCATGACGAACTAGGATGTGTTCAATACCAGATATTTTATGCAGAGAATCATAGATGTCTAATACCGAACCACCGGGATAACCGAAGATATGGCTGACACCTTCATCTATTAATGAGCGCACGATCATACTCGCGCCAGAAAGCTTTTCCATGAAATGAATCCTTGTTAAGTTACCGTATGGTAAACAGTATCTTGTATACAACGACGGTAATCGTTTTAAAAAATAAGTTTGAAGGATAATCCAAACTCGAAGATTGAAATTGCTGTCGCAATATTCAATGGCTGGTTTCATTGTTACTGAACAAGTAACTAGCCTCCATCTTATGTAAATTTATTTTTACTGCAACCCCTTTAGTTAATTATTTTTCAAGGTTGAAATCATTTCATGTTTATGGGCTGTTTTTGGTTGTTGTGATGAGTTTGATGTTTAAGTGCTGCTATTTGCTCGGCGAAAGGGGATTGATAGTGTCTATCACCAATAATAAGGCAATAAAAAGACCACTAAAATAGTGGCCTCTGCATAATGTTATTTCAGAAATATTTTGCGTTATTCAGTTTTAGGTAAGGTACTTTGAAAAAACTGACATAATCCGACTAGCAATATTGCGCCAAGCATCAGCGCTGAAAAGGGCACGGCAGTACCATCATAAAAGTACGCCAACAGTGGCCCCGCTACTGCACCAAAACCAAATCTTAGCGTACCAATGACGGCAGTTGCGGTGCCGGTTTCTTGCTTGAACTTCATTAATACAATGGCGTCTGCATTGACCGACATGACCCCGAGCGAACCCATTAAAGGGATAAGCATTAACACGGTAAAATGATAACTTAAATCAAGTAAATTAACCGCTAGTAGGCCGGTTGCGGCAATGACGCCGAAGAATGTTGCTACGTGTAACATCCGTTTTGAGCCGAATCGGGTTACCACTCTAGAGTTAACAATATTGGCGAGCATCAAGGCTCCCACATTGGTGCTAAATAAAATCGCAAACAGCGATTTATCTAAATTAAACACTTCCATGTAAATAAATGGCGAAGCGGTTAAGTAACAAAAGAAAGCAAATGACGTTAATACACCGCTGGATAAATTCAGTTTGACGCCATTGCGAGCAAAGACTGTGTAGTAACCGCCTAAAAATGTCTTTTGACTGCGACTGCCAAGATCTTTATCGCTGGGCATTTTTAGTTTAAATAATACTAATACCAATAATGTGATGGCATAGCAACTTTGGCTTAAAAAGATAAGATGCCAATCCCCGAGCTCCATAATTAAACTGCCTAAAGTAGGGGCGAGCAATGGTGCTAACATCATGATAAGACTTACATAAGACATACCTTTGGCGGTGTTGTCGCCATAGATCTCTTTAATATAACCCGGTACCACAACCGTGGCAGCTGCGCCAATGAGAGCTTGTGCAAAACGCAATATTAAAAACTGTTCAATACTGGTACTAAGTGCAATTAACAAGCTGATAATGGTGAAACCTAATAACCCAAAAATCACCAGTGGTCGACGACCAATTTTATCGGCAAGGGGGCCAAAAATCAGCATGCCTAAGGCATAACCTGCAAGATAAATACTGAGTGACTGTTGTACTGTGGTGATGTCGGTCTCAAAACCTAATGCCAGCATGGACATTGCCGGTAAGTACATGTCTATGGCTAAAGGCGTAATGGCGACAATAGCGGCAAGCATAGGGATTAGCATCGCTAAGTGGGGAATACCCGCAGAGACTGGAGACGAGTCGAATTTTGATGGCGATACCACGTGAACCTCATGTGCTTTAGGTGTTGCAGACGATGCTAATTTAATCAACGCTAGTTTACCACGATATTAGACATTTACTGCGGCTGATTTTGTAATGAATAATATGTACAGATTGTGCTTACATTTTCATTATATTGATTTTTATTGATGGCACATAAATGCAACATTATTGTCATTAAAGCTTCATTGTTTTTGATTAGATTATTCGCTTTAGATTACCAACCTCTATTCGGAACTTTAGTTTATGATGCGCTTTGTTCAAGGAAAAACGGCACTGTTAGTGTCTGCAATAATGACCACCATGCTACTAACAGCATGCGATGGCGATGACGGCCAAATGGGCTCAAAGGGTGATAGTGGCGTAGATGGAGCCAGTGGTAATAATGGTTTATCTGCTTTGGTTAGTGTAACCCCTCTTGCTGTAGGTCATGCTCAGTGCGCGTTTGGTGGTCAGCAAATTGACACTGGATTAGACACTAATAGTAACGGTGTATTAGAGATGAGTGAGGTTGATAGCAACCAAACTCAAACGATTTGTAATGTTACCCAAAATACTTTGGCAGTTGATTTAGTGGGGCGTTATCAGTCTGGTGTTTATGGCTTAAGTGCTGCAGAAATTGTCGATTATCATCCGTTGAGTCAGAGCGCATTTGTGGTGAATGCTCAAAGTGGCAAAGTAGATGTACTCGATTTATCGACATTAACTCAAACAGCCGTTCAAGATGAAGCAGGCTACAGTTTAAATAATATTGCCAAAAAGACCGAATTGAATATTAGCGTCGATACCGGGTTAACCCTACTGGGCGCCGTGAACAGTGTCAGTGTCTCGGGTAATTTGTTAGCGGCAGCCGTTGAGCGAGGCGATGCGTTAGGTAACGCTACTCAAGGTAATGGTATAGTGGCGTTCTATCGATTATCTGAAAGCGCATTACCTGTTTATTTGTCGTTTGTTGAGGTGGGTGCATTACCTGATAATGTCACTTTTAGCCCTGACGGTAGTGTGTTGTTAGTTGCCGATGAAGGTGAGCCTAATAGCGCTTATGATGTTGACCCTGAAGGTTCTGTTGCGTTAATTGCCATTGTGGGTGGTGTGCCAGCAACCACGGCAACTGTCATTGATTTTAAAGATTTTAATATTGGTGGTACGCGTAATTCAGAGCTTAATCCATTGATTAAAATTAATGGTCCTGGCGCGAGTGTGGCGCAAGATTTAGAGCCTGAGTACATTTCAGTGTCAGCTGACAGTCAATTTGCGTATGTCAGTTTACAAGAAAACAATGCTATTGCTGTGATTGATATAGCAACAGCAACGGTAAAGCGTATTATTGCATTAGGGCTTAAAGATTTTGGTTTAGACGCTAATAAAATTGATGCCAGTGACAAAGACGATGCCATAAATTTACAAGCTTATGAAGGTGTTTATGGTATGTATCAGCCTGATACTATTGCTAGTTATCGATGGAATAATACTGATTTTATCGTAACGGCCAACGAAGGTGATGCCCGCGACTATGACGGTTTTTCTGAAGAAGCTCGAGCTGAAGATTTGAATTTAGACCCTAACCATCCGCAGTTTGCTGCCGCACAAGATAAAACTCAACTTGGGCGCTTAAAAGTCACCACGAGTATGGGCGATGAGAATAATGATGGCTTAATGGATAAAATAGTCGCTTACGGTGGCCGTTCATTTTCGATTTGGACTGCAGAGGGGCAACAAGTTTTTGACAGTGGCAGTGATTTCGAGCGTATTACCGCGGCGTTATTAGCGATGAACTTCAATAACAACAACGATGAAAACAAAGGTGATAGCCGCAGCGACGACAAAGGCCCGGAGCCAGAGGCATTAGCTATTGGCCAAATAGGTTCACATACTTATGCCTTTATTGGTTTAGAACGCACCGGTGGTTTTATGATCTACGACATTACTAACCCTTTTGCCGTATCGTTTGTCGATTATGTTCGTAATCGTAATTTTGATGCCGACTTTGCCATTGATACCGACACTGGCGAAGTAGAAGGTGATGCCTCTTTAGCGGGTGATTTAGGTCCTGAGGGGATGAAGTTTATTGCTAGTCAATACAGCCCTACCGGATTGCCATTATTGTTAATTGGTAATGAAGTCAGTGGTACCACTGTGGTATATCAATTACGTTTACAGTAACGATATCGCTACTTCTGTATCATTATGGCTATTTTATATTAGCCACAAATTAGTAACTCAAAACGCCAAGTCTAACTCGCTTGGCGTTTTTTATTGGATGAAATTTTATTTATCGTTGGTGAATATGTCGTAATTAATTTGAAATAAAACTATGATAACAACCTGCTTTATTATTATTGAGGTTGTTGTGTTACTGAGTCGGTTATATGGATTTATGCCTGGTTTAGAAACCTTTTCTCGTTACGAGCGAAGCTGGCTTAAAGATGATGTTCGTGCTGGTTTATCTGTTGCTGCAGTCGCTTTACCCGTGGCAATTGCGTATGCGCAGTTAACGGGCGTGAATGCAGCTGTAGGTTTGTATTCATGCGTGTTGCCGATGCTCATCTACGCCTTATTTGGCACCTCAAGACAACTAATCGTTGGCCCTGATGCTGCAACATGTGCGGTAATTGCCGCCGTTGTGACACCATTAGCAGCCGGAGATAGCCTAAAACATTGGCAATTAGTGATGACCATGACCGTGATGACAGGGTTTTGGTGCTTGATTGCAAGTCGATTTAAATTAGGCGTGTTAGCCGATTTCTTATCCAAACCCATTCTGATGGGGCTGCTTAACGGTGTCGCCATTACCATTATTGTGGGGCAATTCTCAAAAATATTCGGTTTTACCTTTGATGAAAAATACTTGCTTGAACGCCTAGGCGGTGCGCCAAGTTATTTATCACAAACTCACATACCGACATTGATGATGGCCATTCTCACTGTGGTTGTTTATTTTGTGATGAAGCGGTTAAAACCGACATGGCCAGCATCAATGTTTGCAATTGCAGTAGGTGGTGCATTGGTGTGGGCTTTTCATTTAACCGATTATGATGTGGCGGTTATTGGTAGCGTGGCAGGTGGCTTGCCATCATTTCAAGCTCCTGTGTTTAACATTGGTATTGCGCGTGAATTAGTGATGCCGGCACTCAACTTAGCCATGGTCAGTTTTGTGAGTATGATGCTGACCGCGCGCAGTTTTGCCGCTAAAAATGGTTACGACATTGATGCTGACAAAGAGTTTAAAGCCTTGGGCTTAGCCAATATTGCTTCCGCATTATCGCAAGGTTTTGCCGTGAGTGGTGCCGATTCTCGTACTGCGGTAAACGATGCGAATGGCGGTAAAACTCAGTTAGTGTCGGTGATTGCTGCAGTGTTAATCGCCGTAGTGGCGGTGTTTTTAACCGCGCCGTTAGAGTTTATTCCCAGCGCAGCGCTCGGGGTAGTATTAGTGATAGCCTCTGTGCACCTTATCGACTTAAAAGCGATTTGGGGCTTACGTTTACGTGATCGCCAAGCCTTTTATTTAGCTTTAACCACTTTCCTCGCAGTACTTTTTATTGGCGTGATTCCTGGGATCACCCTTGCAGTGTTATTAGGATTGTTTCAGTTTCTTCGTACGGTTATGCGACCGACGGATCAAGTGTTGGGACTGGATGCTAAAGGCATTATTCGCAGCTTAGATAGCAGCGACAAAGCCTCATCGGTACCTGGTGTGTTTATTTATCGGTTCAACTCTCCGTTGACCTATTTTAATGCTACCTATTTTAAGCGCCGTTTACTGGAACGCTTTGCTCGGCAGAACCAACTTGAAACGGTCGAATGTGTGATTATAGATGCGGTACCTTGCTTTACTCATTTAGATCTAAGCGTAATGGCAATGCTGACCGACATCGATGTGTTATTAAGAAAGCGTGGTGTCAGTTTAGTGTTGGCAGGGCGTAAGCGGCAGTTAATTAGCTGGTTTGAACAAACAGATATGGTGTCTGGCGAAGAAGGTATTACCATTCGTTCAGATTTATATCTCGCCTTAAAAATGCAACAAAGTCATGTTGCAGCGTGTGAAGCACAAAAGCTTGATGATAGTCATAGCGATGATTCAACCGAGACCGTATTAACACATAGTCAAATTTAACCATTAGGTTTAGCTGGTACTGTGTGTTAGCTTGGTTTAAGTTTATGAATTATAATGATTTTAATAAATGTTGTTCATGGCGGTTTTATTCTATAAAATCGCCGAAAATAACCAAGGTATGGCAATCATACTTTGTAATGACGCCCCCTCGAAAATCAGGCCCTTAATTTCCTTTCTGTGCCCTTGAGTAAAGTAAAAAGCGTAGTCTTTCTGTTGGATGTGGCATATATGGTTTCGCAAGTAAGTGAAGCAATGCTGGATGTGATCGCAGATGCGTTAGTCGATAAAGGGTATATCCTTTTATCTGATATCATTCCTGATTATGTAAGTTTAGCCTTGCTTGAAAAAGTGCAAGCTCAGCAAGATATTGATTTTAAAAAAGCCGCCATTGGTCGAGGGATTGAACAACAAATCAATACTGAGATTCGCTCGGATAAAATTAGCTGGTTAGACAATCAAGATCATACCGACCGTGAATATTTATCGATTATGAGCCAATTGAAAGACGGGCTAAATCGTCGTTTGTTTATGGGGCTGTTTGACTTTGAAAGTCACTATGCTGTTTATGAGCCTGGTGCTTTTTATAAAAAACATGTTGATGCGCTGCATGGCAGCCAAAATCGTATTTTATCGACAGTATTTTTCTTGAATCCAGATTGGCAAGACAGCGATGGTGGCGAATTGATCATTTATGATGAGTTTGATGCACCTTTAGAAGTCGTTAATCCTAAAATTGGTACCTTGGTATTGTTTTTAAGTGAACGCTTTCCGCATGAAGTCAGGCCGACCACAAAAACCCGTAATAGTATTGCCGGCTGGTTTAGGGTGAGTAACGCGAATCACGGTTTTTAATTCTACCGCTGGCAAGGGATCCGTCTTTAGTGATTGGTTGTAGCAACAGCAAAACAATGTTTTTACGCGATAGATAAAAACATTGTAGTTGCTGGCTGTAAATCTATATGCAGTTAAGGTAATGTAACCTTTTACTATAAGGAGCGTTAATTTGAGCTGGATTAATAGACAAGATTGCTTAATGGGCGAACATGTTATCCTAGAGCCACTGTCTTTCGATCACGTTCCTGGATTAACTGTGGCTGCCAGTGATGGCGATTTGTGGACATTATGGTTTACGCAAATTCCTAATGCCGATGGTATGAAAGCGTATGTAGAGCATGCTTTAGCTTGTGAAAACAAAGGCGAAGCGGTCGCGTTTGCGGTGCGTGATAAAGTCTCTGGCAATATTATTGGTTGTACTCGAATTTGCCACAGGGACCAACCTAATCGTAGACTCGAAATAGGCTACACTTGGTACGCTAAATCTTATCAACGTAGTGCTATTAATACTGAGTCCAAGTTATTATTACTCCGCTATGCATTTAATACCTTAGATGCTATCGCGGTCGAATTCAGGACGCATTGGCATAATCATGCCTCTCGAAACGCTATCGCACGGTTGGGTGCTAAGCAAGATGGCATTATACGCAATCATAAAATTCAAGCTGACGGGACTATTCGTGACACTGTGGTGTTTTCGATTATTGAAACCGAATGGCCTCAAGTTGAACAATTTTTAACATCTCGTTTAACGCATTATCAATCGTTAACTTTATCTCCAAATTTCTAAAAACGAAGGGAAACAACCATGAACAAATCTGCTATGTGGGTTTTTACTGTGTCGGCTATATGCATGAGTGTAACTGCACACGCAGAAGATGCTGCAGAAAAAGCATTCACTGATGAACTACTTGAATGTGCAGCGTATTATCAAATTAGCTCGGAAGCGATTGCTGCGATGAATGCCCCACAAATGAAAGCGGTGGGTGATCGTTTAAAAACCTCTGCAATTGATGCCGTGGCGATAGCGGGTAAGTACCGTGCCCCAGAGCAAGTTGAAAAAGATGTTGTTGCTGCTAAACAAAAGCAAATTGATAAATTAGCTGGGTCGAATAACTTAGGCGCATTGATGTCAAAATACAAAGACTCTTGCAAATCGATTGTCACAGACCCACAGAAGCGCTTAGATTATTGGGTTATGGCGACCATGTAATGGTTTGTTAGATATAGACATAACCACGTAGAGGCAACTCTCGTGGTTATTTTTTTAGCCATTGCCCTTGTGGCGTTTGGATCATATGCCCAGGTTCCGCTGCTTCAATCGCTTTTTGAGCCGCAAGAGTGGCAATTTTATCTAGGCTAATTTTATTTCTCTCAGCGATGAGTTGATAATAGTGTTTGCGTTTGGTATTAACCGTGAGTACGAGCTGTTGTGTTTCTTTTGATGGAATGACAACACCTAAATAACCGTTTGTTTGTTCACCTACTAGTCTGGCCGTTTTGGCTTGTTGCAATGTCATTGCCCAAGCAGTGGCACACCATAATAAACTGGTTAAGCATACGGCAGTGGCTAAAGCGAATCTAGATTTCATCTTGATAACCTCTGCTTAAAATAACTCGTCATTCTCAAGTAAATTATTGAGTTCTTTTTCCACTTTAATTCTAATTTCATGCTCAATTTTAACATTTAAGTTAATGACAATTGGCTTGTCAGGTGGCTCTATCTTTACGGTAGGCGTACAAGCTGATAACCATAACGATGCCATTATGGTGCTGATACTGACTAAATATGTCGATGAATATTTCACGTGGACGATCCTTTTATGCTGCTATTGGACTTTTGCTTCAATTTTGCTTTGTAGCTGATTACCGATCTGAGTACTTTTGTATAACTGAATTAAGTTTTCTTGGTGAGAGTAATTAAGGTGAACAGGGCGCTCAATGTCACGGCTGTTACCTTTTACTGCAATATTAATCTGTGCATCGCCGTTGGGTATCATGTCAAAGGAGCTCGACAATTCAGTATAGTTAAGATGCTCAAGTGCGGTAAAGACTAATCCAAGATAAGGCTGAGATAATTCTAGCTGATCCATTG
Organism: Shewanella sp. SR44-4; assembly: GCF_014163715.1. NCBI lineage: Bacteria > Pseudomonadati > Pseudomonadota > Gammaproteobacteria > Alteromonadales > Shewanellaceae > Shewanella > Shewanella sp. SR44-4. Next base: position 21,654 of record NZ_JACJDU010000044.1, read on the forward strand.
CAGGATTTCCGGCAACTTCAATTAATCCTCCAGGTGCTCGCGCAGCCAGTTTGCCACCAGTAACAGTCACTTTGCCATCAACCAGTACCGCGGGTAATACGCCATCAAATAAGCCATTGGCTTTAACACCCACTTGCGGTTGCTCTTCTAAGAATTTTTCTAGGCTCAACCCTTGTAATAATAAGTATCCATAAGATTTATCATGCAGTTTTAGTACAAACTCAGGTAATAAAAAGCGTCCATCAAGCATGTCGCCGCTGGCGGTAAGGTTGATGTTGGTCTCGCTTAACCCTGTAACTTGCTGTAACCAATTGGTCGGCGTTTTATTGCCGTCTTTGTTAAGTTCGATATCGGCATTCAAATTCAAGTTTGTTAGTGATAAACCAAGCTTAGCTTGCTGCAAACTGATTGCGGTTTGTGGGCAGACTAATTGACTGTGGGCAAAGTGTTTCTCTGCTGCTGGAGTATTAGGGCCATCGTGAGTTTGCTGCCAGTTAAATTGACATTGGGCAAACACGTCACCACCATTAAAGGTTTTATCTTCCCATTGGCCTGACAAAGATGACAACTGTTGTTGAATTTTCATTTCAAATTGACTGGTGTTGCCTATTTCGCTTAATGCAAAACCTGCGATTAGTTTGCTGTGGCCTTGAATTGTAAAGTTATCTGGCAGGGGTTGGACTTTTTGTAATGTCTTGATTGCTGTTTCAATGTCGGTATCAAAAGTCCATTGGCCAGCTAATGATAATGGGCTTTTTTTATCAGCAAATTTAAGTAAGTGATAACTGCTTAAGTTAAGGGTATCGAGTTGCCATTGTTCGCTACCAACCAGTAATCCTTTGGATAAATTGAGCTGCTGAGTAACCGTAATCTTATCAAGCGCAAGTAGTGGCTGGCGGCGACTTTTGCCTAGTTGCTTGGTGATATCGAGTTTATTGATACGCCAAGCTATGTCGTTGGTTGCAGGGTTTTGTAACCAACGTTCTAGCGACTTGTCGATGGGCTCATCTTGATGTAACGCCAAGATTATACCTTGATTGATGGCAATATCGGCTTTGTTAACCGAGGCCAGTGTGGTTGATAGTTTACTGTTGTCCACTTGGGTTGCTTGCTGAACAATCAATTGGCCAATTTGCAGTGTAAACGGAGATAGATTGAGTTGAGTATTATTTTGTTTGAATGACATGGTCGAGGTGTCGTTAAGCACAAGTCCGAATGACCCCAATAGTGCAGAAGATTTTTTGGTCTGCTTGGTATGTTGTTCATTCTCACTGGTAATACTGCGCAATATACTTGTGTTGTTGACGGCTACGCTGGAGCTTGGCAGCAATGACAGTTCGAGTTGATTTTGTTGCCTCTGCGATATTTGACCGACTAGATTCACTTTCGCATTAGAAAGTGACAGCTGCTCTAACGGGATCTCAGGGAATATGGCTTTTATATCAATTAGACTTGGAGCCATCGCGGTTACTGGTGTTGGTACGGATACATTCTCACTTGCCGTTACAGTTATATCGTCAGCGGCGAGTGTGTTGATTGGATGTTGTTGTGTCTTGCCTGTTGCTTCCAGGGTCGACAATGCCATACCCCAATCGAAATGACTGTTAAATTGTTGATGACTATTGAATGTGGTGTGCGCCAGTTTTAATTTGCTTTGGAGCAATAACCCTTCAATGCTGACGCTTAGGTCAGGAATTGACACCTGCAGAGGTAGAGCATCATTTTGCAGCGGGATAACGACTTCAACGGGATAGGCCATGCCTACATCGATACTGGCTAGCTGAGAAGGTGATTTAGGGGTTAACTGTTCAATGATATGAACTATTTGATTGGCGTGATCATCGGCTAACAATGCAATTAATTTATTTCTGTCGTCTTGTGAGGGCGACAGTTGGTAGTGTAGCGGGGCAATATCAAGTTTTAGCGCGAAGGCATCGATGGTTTTACTGTTGTCTAGTGAGGCCTGTAGCGGGTAATTGCCCAAATTAAGCATCGCCTTAATGGGGTGTTGCGGCGAAAAATAGACACTAGGCCAAAGTGGCGAGTGCAAAGATAATCCGGCTATCGATTGCTGACTGCTCATCTCGCCGCTGATTAAGTTAATTTTACTGTTGGCTGTCCATTGGCCTTCTATGGTGACTTGCTGTTGACGAATGGGTTGTAGAAGTTGTGATAGCTGCGTATGCAAACCATGAAGCATATTGTTGCTTTGCGCTTGTTGTGATTGCTGCTTATTGTTTAATAAGCTTAAATATTGTTCTAATGAATCAAGCCCTTGATAGCTTAACCCTAAATCAACAAGGGTGTTAAATTGCCAAGCACGTTTGTCTAAGCTGGCATCTAGGCTAAATAGCGGGAAGTCATTAAATCGCCACAAGGTATTTAGTTGACCTTTTTGGGTCAACGTAAGCTGGTCCATCTTTAAAGTGTGTTGCTGTGGGAGATCTTTATCCAGCACTGGTAGCTTAATGTTTATTTCACCTAGCTCAATAGTGGGTAATTTTGCGAGGTTGAGTTGCATTGCCGCTGGAGATTCTTCAGTTTGTTGTGATTGACGAATGAAAAAACTGTCGCCCAAATCAACATAGACACTCTGGGTTTTGATGCTAACGATATCGTCGGCGTTGATTTGTTGGTTTTTAAGAATTTGCAGGCTGTCACGCAGCTCAAGATTGAACTCTTGGATAGCGATATGACTGTCTTCAATTTTTAGGACTAACCTGGGGATCCGAATATGATTAAATGAGACATATTCGGCATCAAAATTAAGCACTTCTATGTGGTTGTCGGCTAATAAGTTGTTGAGTATTTTGACCGTAAGAGGTTTGGCATTTTCGATAATGGCCCATACTAAAGCGACTGTACAAAACAGCATAAAGAGTAAAACTTTGCTAAGGCTCGATATGCGCAATAGTGACTCGCTTTACATTTGTTTGTTCATTGATAACGATGTGCCCGTTAATAATGTTGCAGTTATTATCTGAATTTGGCTATAAGATTGATTAATATCGGCCATGGTAATAATCCTACTCATTATCTGCCATTAAAGGAGATAAATTATCTACAGACTGTTGTTGATTAAACGCTGCATTAGATGAAAATTATTAGCCAGTAAATAATTAAAATAGCAATAAACAGTTGTTTGTTTAACGATGTGTACACCGATAATTTAATGTTATCCATGCTAAATTAATGTTATCCATGCTAAAAATGTCAATTAGCTTAGCATGGTATCAGCAGTAGATTGTTAAAATATAATACATTATTAATCTAGGTTTAATGTAGTGTTAATCCAAATAAAAAAAGGCGCTTATTAGCGCCTTCCATCTATCTGAATATTTAATATAGTAAGTTTGCTGTTATTTATCCCAGCAATGGTTCTACAACCATATGTTGAAGCTCAATCGGTGCGATTGCATGCAGAGCATCCATAGCAGCGCCGACCAAGGTAATTTTGCCTACTGATGATTCGACTAATACCGCGCGCTTTATTTCGCTGTATTGACGGTTATGGCGGATTAAATTGGATAATGCCATTTGCATCGGTTGCATTGATGGATTAAATGCCGCACTTTCAGCATAACGACCACAGAAAGTGGCGCCGTCGTTAGTTTCTAATACAACAGCGGCATTGCTATTAGTATATGGCGCGTAACTGAGGCACATTTGATCAATGGCTTCGATGATCATTGGGTCATCTGAATCACAATTAAATTCTTGCTCGCGCTTACATAATAGTGGCACGGTTATATCTAAGTCTGCCGGCCCAAACGCATAAGGTAAATAATGCGCTAATGTTTGGGTTGGTTGATTAGGCAGGTGAATATTTATCTTACTGCCATTGACTAGTTCGTTCATAAATTGGCGACAATGACCACAAGGACTGAAGTTTACAATGATATCAACAATTTCTGTTTCACCACTTAACCATGCATGACTGATGGCACTTTGTTCAGCATGAACACTGTGAAATAACGCTTCTCCGGGTAATTCTAAATTAGCACCCATGTACAAGTCGCCACTGCCACCTTTTGCAATAGCACCGACATAAAATTCGCTTATCGGTGGGTTAGCGAGTGCTGCGGCAATAGGTAATAAATCCATGAGCACTTGTTGCTCTGTTTTACCGCTTGCGTTAACTAGGCCTGCAAATTGACTTGCATCAATATGACCGCAAAATTGCTCGTGTAATAATGGCACAAGCGCATTGGCCAAAGGTTTGTCTAGTTGAGTAATGCTTTCTAAAAAACGATTTTGCATTCCCTTAATCCTTAGATAAAATAAATTGGGTAAAAATAAAATTTACTATAGTGACTGTAAATATTGATATAGGGCTTTTAATAGCTTTTGTTTGTGTTCATTCTCGCTGGTTTCTTCGACCAGGTTCTCGAGTTTAATCACATAATCGGCATCCGATAAGCGTTGTTGACAGAAATCACGCCATTTACGGACTTCACTGTCGCTTAATGTTTCTGGATAATTACGTGCCCGAAAACGAAACAACATTTCATTGATCCGCGGATCATCAAATTGCAATGCCAAAGCTGCTAAATTATGTGGTGCAGTATGGCAAATAATGTCCATTTTTGTTTTATCAGCATGGCTGAAAAATCCACCGCTATATAGCATTAAATCAGGATCGGTGATCGGTTTACGATCTGATTCAAGTTCAAATACTTGGTTAAGCTTTTCGCGCAATTCTGGGTGGTTTTTTAAGCGTTTATATTGCTCACGTGCAAATGCTTTATCGAACTGTAATTTTTCAGCTACCTCGTCGTCAAGTAATTTTGGCGATCCGATAAAGGGACACTTGTTAAGGTGGATTTGTTTGAGTGGTATTGCGAGCTCATTTTCAGCTAAGTTTTGACGAGACGTATACATACGATCATTTATTTCTTGAGCAGATAATTCTAATAATGGCGAGATATCCATGGCCAAATTTACGCATATCACCGCATTTTTATTAGTTGGGTGATATGCCACTGGCGCGATTAACGTAGTACAGCCTTGCAGCGCACTAATTTTTGAACTGACATGAACCAAAGGCTGCATTTTAAAGACATCAATATGATCCGCAACCGCTTGTTTACGCCTTAAATTAAAATAATATTCGTACAGCTTGGGTTGTGTCTGCTTTATCAGTTTAGCCATAGCAATCGTGGCATAAACGTCTGACATAGCATCATGGGCTTTTTCATGACTTAAACCATTCGCTTGGGTGAGTAACTCTAGCTTGAAACTCGGTGAGCCATCTTCTTTCTTCGGCCAATTTATTCCGTCTGGACGAAATGCATAGCAAGCTCGAACTAAATCAATGATATCCCAACGAGAATTACCGTTTTGCCATTCTCGCGCGTAAGGGTCGATAAAATTACGATAGAAACCATAGCGACTGACCTCATCATCAAAACGTAATGAGTTATAGCCCACAACACAGGTGCTGGGTTGGCTAAACAGCGTATTAATACGTTTCATAAACTCAGCTTCTGGTACGCCCTTAAGATTGGCCAGTTGTGGTGTTATCCCCGTAATTAATATGGCTTCGGGAGACGGTAAATAGTCAGGCGCGAGTTTGCAATAAAATGTTTCAGGTTCGCCGATAATGTTGAGTTCTAGATCGGTTCGAATTCCCGCAAACTGAGACGGACGATCTTTGCTTGGGTTTGCCCCGAATGTTTCATAATCGTGCCAGTAAAGTGATGGGGTTTCTTCATGATTTATTTTCATTTTATTCTGCTCATTTTTGCATTTAACTTTATGTAAATCATGGTTAAATCCGCTTTAAACCTTTCATTCTAATTTAGTTGGTTTTCTTGTGCTGCTTTAGCTTCCGCGTACACCTGTGTGTACATATTTGGTTTTGTGTCATAAACTCGTTATATCGAGCAATAAATCTGTACACGGATTTTTTAAATGTCTTTATCTGACACGCAGTTACGTTCTATAAACGGAAAACCATATACTGGTAAGCCTGAGATTGCTGACCGTGACGGTTTAAGTGTCCGCATTAGTAGTGCCGGCACTATAACTTGGCAGTACCGCTTCCGTTTTCGTTCTTCTGTTGGACGTCTAACATTAGGTCGCTATCCTGATGTTAAATTATCTGAAGCTCGAAAATTCGTACCTGAACTGAGAAACGCATTAGCGAATGATACAGATCCAAGAGTGTATTGGAAACAACGCAATACAAGAAGAGGCAAAGTGAATGTCAGATATTGCTGCGAACAGTTTTTACTTAAACAAGGTAGTTCGTTAAAGCCTGGAACGATTGCTACCTATCAATCATGTTTTCGGGTGCATTTGTTTGATGCTTTTGATGATAGGTTAGTTGATGATATTACACTTGGAGAATGGATTGACTTCTTTGATGAGAAATCAAAAGTGAGTCGAGTAACCTCTGGTGCCATACTAAAACAGTTAAAGACAATACTAAATTGGTCAGTAAGAAGACAATTAATCAAATCGGTTGATGTGTTACAGCTTAGAGTATCAGACATTGGCTCAGCCTCCACAGTTGGTTCACGAGTGTTAACCGTACTCGAATGCGGGAGAATTTGGCGTGAGCTAGACAAAACAAGAGCAACAAGAACCATCACTAATGCTATAAAGGCTTGCATGATGACAGGGGCGAGGGTGTCTGAGCTACTTAAATCAAGTCGTGCTGATTTTGATTTAGACAGTATGGTGTGGACTGTTCCGGTTATTAACAGTAAAACTAACCAACCTATCAGGCGGCCAATAAGCCCAGCTTTACTTGAGCTGCTTCAAGAGCAATGGTCTTTACATCGCTCTCAATGGACTTTTCCTGCACCAAATGACTTTAAAAGACCTGTTGGTATAGCGTCGGTTAATAAATTAGTCAGAGAAATCAGACCAAGAGTAGATATTCCAGACTGGAGACTGCATGATTTCAGAAGAACTATTTCAACGAGACTTTCTGAGCTTGGTGTTTTGCCGCATGTAACAGAAAAAATGCTAGGTCATGTCCTTGGAGGTGTGATGGCTGTTTATAACAAGCACGATTGGCTAGATGAGCAAGCAGCAGCATACCAAATGTGGACGGAAAAACTGCTGCTGTCTGCTAAAGGGGATAGAAATGCAATGTTGTTGGATACCTTGCCTTAAGATGCCAATTGCTCTTCATCCCACTTTTTAAGTGCTTGTATGTTGTAAAATCGCCCATTATGGATTGGGTTTGGGAAACCAAGAGTTTTGCGCCACTTCCATAATGTAGCAGTAGAGCCGATCCGATAACGCACCATGACTTCTTTGGTGTTGAGGAACAATGGTTCTTGTTGTATTCCTGTATTGGTGTGACTTTCTTGTTGATTTAAATTACTCATTATTGACCTTCCTTTTTAAGCTTTTCTGCTAGTGTTTTCATGTAATGCTGGCATGAGCCGACCTGATCCCGGGGAAGGGCATACCATTGTTTTAATGCTTCTTTGATAACGTCTGACTTTTTCATGCTGCATACCCCTGTAGTCGTAGTTTTGAATCGGCGGTTGTCGCAAATAACTCTGCATCTGCTTGGGTAAAGTTACTGACTTCAATAGCGTTAAACGTTTTGCACATACCCCAGCCGTTGTAGTTGTTGGGTTTATAAGTTGCTTCAACTTGCTGCTGTTCGTGCATTAGCGTGAAGAACGGGGTTGATAACGTGACCACACCTTGTTTGGTACTGAACATTTTGGTTACCTTATTCATGCTGCACCGCCTAATACCGCTTTTAAGTCTATTTTTGGGTAACCGTTAACTTGGTAACCTTGCTGTGGATGACCAGGTAATCGAATTTGGTGGTACTTGTAAGAATGAATAATCGTTCTACCAATCCCTTTTGCGAGATTTGTTAGGCCATTGCCCAATGCTTGCCAGTAAAGACAATCAAGTGCACCAAGTATCATGGCCACTTTGATTCGGTCGCCACTATGGAGATTAAATGGCAACCCCACTTTTTGGGCGCGATAGTGACCTAAGATATGGTTAAACGCTGCTTTCGATTTCATTTACGCCACCTTGCCTGGTTTAAGTTTTTGCCAATCCAGTTCTTTGATTTGTTCGACTGTGAATGTCACTTGTTCTAATCGTGCTATTGCCCGTGATAAATTGCTCTTTTTAACGCTGTTACGAATGGCTGCCACCGTATCTTGGTGGCCTGTGACGAAGTGATCATGTAATGCGGCCACTATGTCGGGCGATTCAATGTTGGTGAGTTGCAATAGCAGCTGCAGGCGTTCAGTGCTTTCACTGCCTTGGATCAGGTATTTCATGCTAAGTCCTCTCAACCTATGTAAGTTGCCCATTCCAAAACTTCTTTTTTGGTTTTAGGGTTGATACTTCCTGTTGGTTTTCTGTATCTAATTTCTATATCTCGACACTGTTCTTGTGCTTTTGTTAACTCTGAATACTGCTTAGCTAAGCTTGGGGTCGATAAGCTGTGACTTAGTTTTTGTACTTTCATTTTGGAAAACAGTTCATCACGGGTTTTAGCTAGCTTTTGTTGGTATTCATCAATAGTGAGTTCTCGTCTATTTGGATAAGTACCAGTGAACCTGCTGCACTTTTTATCAGCTGCTTTCTTAACTAATGTTTCACTCACTCCGAATACAAAAAACATAGACCCCCCTACAAAACCTTTTCGACCGACGAACTTTGTTGTAACTGCTGCTTAGTGCGTTTCCAGCCTTTAATTAAGCGCTTAAGGCAGGCTCTTTCGTGAGGCCAAGTGCGGATCATGTCTTTGCACTTGGCTATTTCGCGGTCGCAATATTCAGCTGCGGCGCTCATATGCTTGTCCTTATCTGAAACACTGTGCCTGTTTGGTGTAGTGGGGTGTGAACTTTCGCTAGTATCATTTCCCTGTCCTCGGTAGTGGGCTTGGTAGTGCTAATTAAATTGGTGCCCGTTTTTTAATCACGTTGGGCTTCGTGCTACGATTGGTGTTCCTACACAGCCAATCGAGTTTTTAATATGCTTCGCAAAATCAGAGGCCTACTTCGTCATATCAAAAGGCGCTATCCGTTTACGCTAATCACCTCGGTACCGCTTTTGGGGTTATTTATGATGATCATTAAGTATCAGGATAAATCCGTTAGCCCCTATATATTCAAACTATTAATTGCCGTTAATCTGTTGTTCTTGTTTGTTTCCTTTGTGAATCTGTATCGCGATAAACGTAATTACAAAGAACGTGTAAGCAACTTGAAGGACTATCGCTATCAAACAAATCAGCTCAGAAGGCAACAGGCCGAATACAACAGGCAAATTGCTAAACTGGGAGGCAACTCCCTCGGCAATCCATTGCACGAGTTGGATAACGAACAACCCCAAGCCCATAAGCCACAGTGATGGTGCGTTTTCGGTTGCGGGGCTCATATGCTTGCTCTTAACTGAAATACTTTGCCGCTTTGATGTAATGGGGTATTGCGCCAGATGGTAATGCGGCCAGTGTGGTGGTTGTAACGCATGGCGAGGTTGTCACCGAGTTCACCGGCTTGGTTTTCAAATTGGCTTATGAACAGTTGGCTTGGATTGCTATGCATTAATTGGCGTTCAAGTTTTGCTACACGCAATGCAACACGTTCACAGTCCATAGGGTCTTGTTTGGTGGTGAGCAGGCAGGCAAAGCGGATACTGACCAGGTGGTAATGTTCAGCACGTTGTTTGTCTGTTGTAGGGGTATTTGTCAGTATCATTTTGCCGTCCTCGGTTATTGGGTACGGCTTAAGGTTAAGATAACTATACTTTGATGTCAATTGTAATGGTAAAGATTTCTATACTTATTTTTTGATTTTGCTGTTTTAGATGTTGTTTGGGATAAATTAATAATCTGACTAAGGAGGGTTTATTGAGTTAATAAAGTGTGATGAATGCGGAAAAGGAAAAGCAGTGCAGCCAAGGTTTGCCGGCGTTGTGGTAAGAGCCGAGATCATATTTCCTCGGGGGTGGTGTGCAATTGCTGGGGGGTGTGTTTTTTGGCGATACGGCAGTGATGGGTTAATGCTAAGTAAAATGCTGATTTTTAAACACAAAAAAACCCGCTGGTGCGGGTTTTTTTATTGTGTTCATCCTAAAATTAAGAGAACAAAAAAGACCTTACGGTCCTGTAAATTCACCTTTATACATAATTTCTCCTTAATACATTCCGTGTATGGGTACTAATGTAATTAACTGCAAATATCATACTTAGTAGTTTAGAAGTATATTGACGTTACTGTCAACATACTTTGCAATTAATCATTTTTAACTTCTGGTTTTACTGGTGCTATTAACTCGGAAAAGTTTATGGTTACTTTTTCCCCTGGAAGGCAGGCGTCAACATCAAATTCATGACTCTGATTTGCTTGTAAATTGATGTCTACATCACCATTATTCGGTATGCCTACTCTTAAATTCATAACATAATCAGTCTCATTTATTATCGTAATACACTGTAATTCAGTAAAACGAGGTGGATTAAAAGAAAGGCCTTTATTTATTGGTTGCCACATCCAAGAGCTTGTTTGGTAAGCCGCTTTTTGTTTTTTTGCTAATTTTAGAGCGAATGTTTTATAGTATTTAAGGTTACCCGCCAAAATCTGATGAGTTCCGTTTAATTGGTGTTCTGGGTAAGCCTCTGAGCTATTTTCAATATGCTTAGTTATTGATATATCATGAACTTCACCATGAATTCCATTTTCAATTTTTATTGGATCTAGTGTCATACCAAAAGCCATTTTATCTGTAGCATATTCATGATTATTATGAATATTTTCAATTAAACAGTAAGTTTTAGTTAACACTTTAACGGCAAGTTCAGATTTCCCTGATTCTGGGTCATTGATTTCTAATACATCTTGAATAACAATTCGTCTCGATGTTTTAGGACTTATGCAGGCTAAAGATGTAATTTGATCTTGAAGATATTTACTTAATCTTGGCCTATCTTCGGCTCCGGGGAATATAAAATCGACTTTGGTTGCTAGTTTTTCTTCTTCTGGGCGTCTTAGTGTTAAGACTGTAAGAACGGATCCAACTAATATGAAAAAAACTAAGCTATCAAATGCAGATGCTGCGTAAGATACTGAAAAATCACTTGGTTTGATTCGGTTAGGAAAGTGACTATCTAATAACAAGCAGTCTTTAAACAAAATGTCTGCATATATCATCCAGAATGTAACCCATATGATATATACAAAAAAACCAATTAAGGTATAGCGAAAAAGAGGATTGGTTTTTAAAAATCTGAAAAATGCCTCTATAAAATTTGTTCTTGATTTATTGTCCACGCAGTTTTCATCCTTGAAATTAGTCTTTTAGATAAGTACTGAATACCAAAACACCTTGCCGATGATTTTTATTTGTTTGATAACTTCACCTTCGTAGCGTTCGTCTGGCCACTCGTCGGTGTTAAAACTGCGAAGCCTTAAACCACCGCCAGGTAACTTGTATAAGGTTTTTATGCGTAACATACCATCGTGATTAATGGCGTACATTTTACCGTCGATCACGTCTGTTTGTGATGTATCTACCCCGACGGTTGAGCCGTTGGGTAATACCGGTTCCATGCTATTACCGCTAACACGCACACACGCGGCATTGGTTGGATCAACACTTGATTTACGCAATGTTGATTTTGCAAAGCGCAATTTAGGGCCATTGTAATGAGGTGCTTCAGCGATGCCATGTCCAGCAGCGAGTTCTACTTCCATATAAAACGGTATCTCTACTTCATCATCATTTAGCGGGGTGTTGCTATCCCATGTTTCCATTGGACCAGCCCATTCGGCATTGCTTGTTGGTTTTGATTCTTTACCAAAAAGAAGCCAATCTGTAGCGCATTGCAGGTGCTTTGCTAAATTGTAAAGGTTTTCACCTTTAGGCGAGGTAGCCGCAGACTCCCATTGTGAAATGGTTGCTTTTGTTACGCCTATCATCTTAGCAAGCTCTGGCTGCGTTAACCCTACGAGCTTTCTACGTTCTTTAATTCGTTCATTCATCATAGTTTAGACATCTTAACTAATTATCGGTTAAGAATCTGTTCCTTTTTGTTGACTTATTGGTATAGTTTTCTTAACCTTGTGTTTGATGAATATTTGGAGTTGTTATGAAAACAAAAGACGCAATTTTGTATTTTGGTTCTAAGAGTCAGTTGGCAAAAAACTTAGGGCTTACGAAAGGCGCCATTTCACAGTGGCCAGATGATGTTCCAGAACTTCGCGCTTATCAGATTGAGCGATTAACCGAAGGTGTTTTAAAAGCAGATATTCCACAGCTTGAGCAAGTAAGTTGATTTTAATAGTAAGCATGGAGAAAAAGCATGAAACAAAGATCACGTTTAGATTTATTGATGAAAGCCATTAATACATGGCTTGAGTTACCTAAAGTCAGCCGTTCGGCGTTGGCCACTGCGGTAGTGCAGGCGGTTGATGACTTAAAGTTGGCGACGGTATTGGCTAAAGAGGGGATTGCGTTTACCTACTCGGATGATATTTACAACGATGCTCGAGTGAATGCGCAAAAGATTTTCCGTTGGCTTGGGCAGTACGCTGACCAAAATGCGGTACCTGAGCGCTTGTTTTATGTTGAGCAGGCAATATTGGCCGCTATGCCCGTTGAGTTGCGCATTGGGTATTTAAACGATGTTTACGGCATGGTTGGTGTGACAGTTGTTGTTGACCATGTGAGTGATGCTATGTCGTTAAGTGCAGATGACATGGCGGCAACGTTAACCAAAGAAAACTGCGATGCACAAGTTGCTGTTATTCGTTTAGGGATTAACCCAAGTCGTCATCAAGTTGAAACTGCTTACCGTGAACTACGTGAATCACGCGGGGTGACGTCAATGTCTTTGGATGTACTTGAGCGTAAGTTCCCTTATTTAACCAATAAATCACTTAAGTCGGCTGGTTAGCATGGCAGATAACGTTGATGAAGCTAATCAATTAGCTGAACTGCATTTAACCAGTGAGTTGACCAAGGCAAAAGCGATATTACCACCATTAACGGGGCGTTGTTTTTATTGCGAATCACCAACGGTTGAACGCTTTTGTGATGCCGATTGTCGTGATGATTATGAACGCTTACAGCGCAGTGTGCTGATGCGTAAACGAGGTTGATATGTGGTCATTTATTTTAGTTTGGCTTGTGTTGGCAGTGATATTAACTATTGGGTTTTGTTTTATGTTTAAAGGGGCAGGTTATGACTCAGTTAAGTGATAACAGTTTGATTGAAAAGAAAGAGAAGTGGGTTATTGAAAAAACGGGCGAAAAATATCATTTCACCCGATGGTTGGGAGATCAGGTTCACGAAAGTTATGCACCAGTCTCACAAGAAGTTGCGGGTATCTATGCGGCGGCTATTGTCCAAGGTTTTCAACCACCACGTTGTTTGAGCTATCTCGATAAACTTGTTGGTTAAATTCAACTTGGACTAGCGTTGGTGAGCGCTGTTTTAGTCGGTTGAAATCGAGCATTGAGAAGTCTAGCAACATGTGATCTGGGTAGTCGCTAAGCCATTTTTTGAACTCGCCGACGGTTATTGATGGTTTGTATTTTTCCATGATTCATCCTTGATGGTGATGTTATGAATTTTAAAAATAAGAAACCCCGCTTAAGTTTGGCGACCTGAGCACGGGGTTAATACCTACAGAGAGAGGCAATTACATGTTACTCAAGCATTTGTGTTACGTCAATTTAGCGTTTGCTGAGTTGGTTTTGTGGGGATTACGCCCATGAGTATGGAATTAATGGTTAAGGCCATGAAGGCGAAGGTGGGTAATCCGCTGCGCAAGTTGGTGTTATTGAAATTGGCGGATAACGCGAACGACCAGGGCGAGTGTTGGCCTAGTTATAATTACATTGCTGAGCAGTGTGAAATGAGCCGTCGTAGCGTTATGGACCATGTTAAAAAACTCGAAAAGTCAGGTTTTTTGCGTCGTGAATATCGCAAGGGTGTTAAGGGTAATTCGTCTAATGTTTTTCATCTGGATTTTGATGAAAATACAGGGTTAGGTGGTGAATCTGCTGCACTACCTAGTGAATCTGTTGCACTACCCCCTAGTGAACCTGCTGCACTACCTAGTGAATCTGCTGCACTACCCCTAGTGAATCTCCTGCACCCAGAACCAGTCACTTTAGAACCAGTCAATGAATCTTTAAAAGATGTAGTCACCACATCGAAAAAATCACCTTTGGATTTTTCAAAGTGGCCTGCTTTGCCAAGCGATCAAGTTTTTAAAGACTGGTTAGCCATTCGCAAGCAGAAAAAAGCCAAGTTAACCCAAACTGCGGTTAATCGCCTGGCACCGCATTTGATGAAAGCGGTTGCTGCGGGTTGCTCGGTTGATGACGTTTTTGAGTTGTGCGCTTCACGTTGCTGGATTGGATTTGAGTTCGATTGGTTAGTTAACGCTGGCTTGATTGCTAAACAGGCGATTAAGGCCGATTGGAGTAACTCAGTTTTTGACCCAGAGGATCCATTGATATGAAGTCTATTCAAACATTGGTTAATACCGGTTCAATTGTTGGCGCTATGCAAGGTAATGGCTCAAGCCGCCAGCTGTCTGAAATGGATGTTGCGATTGTCGATAGTGTGTTTGCAAAGCTGCGCGTGTTGTTTCCGGTTGGTGCGCCTAAGGATGATGTTGAGTCGTTGCACAAAGCCGAGTGGGTTAAAACGCTTGCCGTTCAAGGTGTGAGTAGCCGTGATCAAGTGCAAATGGGATTAACTCGGGCAAGACGCGAGCAGGGTGATCGCCAGTTTTGGCCAACACCACGCCAGTTTGCGTTGTGGTGTCAGCCAACGGCTTATGATTATGGTTTGCCTGATTTGGATTCGGCATATCGTGAGGCTAAGCGCCATTATCACAATGTAGCGGGCCATAAGTGGAGCCATGATGTTGTTGGTTTGGCTGTGCGCCAATGTGGTACCTGGTTGTTTGCTACCGGTATTGAAAAAGACGTATTAACCATGTTTACCCGCCAATACGAGATTTTATGTCGTAAATACGGCAATGGTGAGTTGGTTGATGTTGAGTTGCCAAAAGCATTACCGACTCGTGCTACACGCAGAATTGAACCTGCTGAGGGTAAAGCGTTGGTGGCAAAGTTTAGGCGTCAGCTTGGTTTAAGGAGTGCTAACGATGAGTAATCAATCTTTGACTCAAAAAGAGCGTTTGCTGAAGATTTTAAGCGGTGACCGTTTTCTCACTTTGTACGAAATCCAACAACAGTGTTTTGACCAGTTTGGGGTGCACGATAGCGAAACCGCGTTAAGTGCCCGTTGGCGCGAGTTGCCCAATTCGGTTAAGCAAAAGCGCCGCCGTGAAAAGTGCACCGCTTGGGAATACAGGTTGGTAGCCTGATGATGGTAAAAGCGGCATCTGGTGTTGAGGTTGGCAAGTTAAACGATGCGGCGTTAAAGCGTTGGTTACGCGCTGGGGTGAGTCGTGATTATCGTGATCCGCAGTTTCCTGAAATTCGTTTACGTGCTGCAGCTGGTCGAACGCGGGCGAGTGTTCACTTGGTATTAAATGAAAACGGTAAGACAGTTTGGCAAAAGGTGGGCACTTGGCCAAGCATGTGTATTAAGACCTTATGTGCTGATTTACCGGTGATGTTGGCTAAGCGTAATGTGGGCGGCATGGTGACAGGCCAGTTTGATTCGGTCGGCAGTTTGCTTGAGTGGTACCAGGAACATATTGCCAATAACACGACTTATAGCAAAAGTTGGCGTAGCAATATTAAGTCGATGATCAAGTGTCATTTATTGCCTCGGTTGGCTGATGTTCGTTTGCACGAAGTGAGTTTTATTGCGGTTGACGGTATTTTGGTTAAACCGATGTTGGTTGAGGGGTTTGCGCCTAAATACATTCGTGAGGTGGTGAATAAGCTAAAGGCGGTGTTTGCTGCGGCTTCAAAGCTTCGTTTGATTAACGTTAATCCGTTAGCCGGTTATCGAGTGACGTATTCAATTAGGGTGGCTGATGTGGTTGATACGCGCTTGTTTGAGTCAGATTTGGCCGAGTTGTTTACTCGTTTAGGTGCAGTTGTGATGCCGGTGCAGATGTTGTTTGTGTTGATGATGATGTTTGGTACTCGCATTAACGAAACTCGTTTGGCTCGGTGGGAGCATTTTGCAGGGGATTATTGGGTTATTCCGGCCAGTAATGCCAAGAACAAAGAAGAGCATCGAGTACCGATGACCGATTCTGCTAAGGCACTTATTCAGCATTATAAATGTTGGCAGCTTAAGCATGTTGGCAAACGCGCTTATTTGTTCCCTGGCACCAGTGGGGCTATTTCCATTCGTTGTGCTCATGATTGGCACACTCAAATCCGCTTTAAACATTTCACTAGTCATGATTTACGTCGATTATTCAGGACCATTGTTGCTGACTTAGGTGTCGATACCATGATTGGTGAACGTTTGTTGAATCATGCCTTGCCTGTGTTGCTGCGTAAGTACGTTAAATCGACCTTGGATAAGGGCATGAGTTTAGCGTTAGAGCAATATCATCAATATTTAATTTATCGTGGGTTTTCTTCTGTTGCGCCCGAGATATTGCCTAGATCGTCAGTGAAAAGTGAGAACGGTCAAACCCTGACTGCCAGTGGGTGGCTGTGATGATCGCTGCATCATTATTAGAAGAATATGCAATTAGAGGTTTTTGGGGGCGAAATGGCATTACGCGGGTTTGATTTTTTGAAAACAGGCAGGAATATTCGCGGGCTAACCCAGACCGAAGTGGCCGAGATTTACGGGGTAAGTGAACGGACTTATCAGCGTTGGGAACGGGGTGATGTGAGAGTGCCTTTTGATGATGTGTCGGCAATATGCGCCCAGGTGTTTAAGTTAGGGATTGATGACATAAGGGCGATGATTGATGGTGAAGAATAATGGCGAAGATTAATGTGCAGCAGCTGCAGCATCAACAAGTGACGCTGAACATGAAAGCGTTGCGTCATGGATTAACACGCTGGGGTAACTATTGGGCCCATCAAGAATATGGCCAAGGATTCGCAAGCCGAAGCCAGTGCGACAAGTTAGGTGAGGTGATTGTTTACGGTAGTTCGGCAGTGGTCGAGGTAACGCCTCCGCGTGAGGTTAGGCTGTTCGACCAGATGATTGAACGGTTAGCACCGCAATGTGTACGGGCCATTAGAGTGCACTACATCTGCAAAGGGCAGTGGGCCTTGATGGGATTCGATAGCAAGAAGTCGTATTTGTATTGGTTGAGAAGGGCAGAGATTGAAATAGTTTAGTGATATATGTTGATAATTCAAGGCGTTGGGTTGACTCAACTCAAATGAGAGTGATTATCATTTGGGGTTGAAATTAAATGGGTCCTTCTGGCTCGGTGCACTGCGGGGGCGGAGAAGCGCAGTGCTTCACTACATATGAAAAATTTAAGGGGTTGTGTTGTTGTTTTATAGACTTGATCTCTGCCAATCAATTTCACCTAAAAAATAAACCTATTAAGTTAATGAATTAATAGTGTTTTACCCTACATTTGATGATGTACAATTCCACTCAACTTTTGATCGTCTTAAACCGCAACTTTTGATCGCTTAAATCTTTGTTTCTATCACTTCAGTTTGATGCTACTTTTAATAGACTGGTTACATTGATGTAAATACTAGTTCACTAGTTAAGGATGACTATGAGTAACGCTACAGAATTGTATTGTATTGAATCGACCTCTGACACTTCGATCATCGAAGAGATCATTCAAAATGAGTTGAAAAGGGCCGACAGCTTACCCCAAGAGTTAGCGGTAAAAGTTTTTACCAAGGACAATAGTATATGTTGGGACTACGATCCTTCTATTGCCATTTCTTTTGAGCAAGAAAAAATATTAGTCAAAATCGTGCATAATGCATTTGACTCAGTAAAGCCGATAACTTACTAAATATATTAAAAATACTGACTCATGCCTTGCTTACTCATTGCTACCCACGATGATTGGCTGCAAACAAAAAATGGCTACTTGATGTAGCCATTTTTATGGGCATTTTGCTGTGGCTTTTTGCAGTCTAAAGGACTATGTTGAGAAAAATAGGGCTGCTCTAATATATTGATATTGTTTGGTTTAGTTTAGTTTTTTATATTTGATGCGGGCATTTTTAACGCGCAATTTACGTTTTTTATTTGAGTGTAAGAGCCATTAAATTGCTTTACTTCAAAGACATAGAAAACGTAGGATGATATTAATCAATAACTTAAACGGGCGGCTTTATCGGTCGAGCTGTTGAATAAGCTGTTATGTGTCTGTTTATCTATTGGAGGTGTTTATTAGTAACTTGATATTTTGTTCTGGTGATAATCCTGAAGGGCATTATTTTAGCTTCGAGGGAGATGAATCTGAACTAAAAAATCTCGACGAATCTTTGCCTGCTATTTATAAGTGGAATGTTACTGAAATTGGTAAGCGCATAATATTTTCAGAGACAATTGATCCTAATCGGTATGGTGCTTTATCAAAGCTTGCGACCTTTACTCCATCAGGTGCGATTCCTAATTCGGCTCTAATCGGTTATGGTCGAATGTATTAAGCGATGGTCAACACATAACTAATAAGGATAGGCCGCGCGAAGCCGCGTCCTTATCCCAAGTGTTGAACAAGCCCGAACACGTGAGATGTGACTCTTTATTATGTAATTAACAGTTCGAGAAAACGCGCTGTTTGATGT
>NZ_JACJDU010000045.1:0-39046 GCF_014163715.1 Shewanella sp. SR44-4
TAGGCTTTTCGCCTGTATAGCATCTAGGCTTTTCGCCTGTATAGCATCTAGGCTTTTCCCTTTTATACCGTCCGTTGACATGAGATCAGTCTAGTGGTTATTTATTCCACGGATTGTTTGGATCAAATGTAGGCTGCGGCTTATTTTGATTACTACGCTGTGTCGCTGCATCGCTGTCATTTGAACGACTCGATGAGGAATATGAAGGTGATGACGAAGAAGCATATGAACGACTTTGATTATGTTTCATTTGTTCATAATCAGCCGTTGCTTTGGCTTTCATTTCGGCAACTAACTCAACCGTTAAAGGCTGCGGCTTACGCGGTAAAATACCGTCAGCAAAACCACGTTCACGGGGTTTTAATTCAAATTGTGCAGAGTTACCTTTTGGCATACGCTTGAAACGGTACAAATAAAAATTTTCAACACGCTCTCTCGCCCATTCCGTCTTTTTTAGGAACTTAACACAAGCGTCCATATTAGGGTTGGTATTGAAGCACTCTAAACGCAAAGCTGCGTAGAGAATTTTCCAATCATAAAATGCCACTAACTCAGATATCATCGTTTCTGATTTTAAACCGTGAAGTGGATTATTTTGCTGCAGTTCTACCATGCTATCTCATGACCTCAAAAAGCTGTCTCTATAATGTGTATAGTTTACCGTTAAAATGCCCCATCGTCTTTATGCATATTTCACACTAGAGGTAATGAGTTAACTAAAACTCATTACCTCTAGTGTGGCGGTTAACATCGTTTTCTGATTTATTTATGACGATACTCACAGATGTGAACCAAAAAATAACGACTTAGTCGTTAACAGAAGGTAAATTAATCCGTATATTGAAAGGGATGCACTGATATTTAGTTAATAGCGTGTGTTAAAATAGTTCCATTATAGTTGACCATCATCAAAGATTATCGAGGACATTGGTTTGAAGTTATCACCAAAATGCTTGTACTTATTTATTTTAATTTCGCCTCATGTCATAGCAGAAGAAATCTTAAACAATCTCGATTTAGATTCGCTGATGGCGATGGATGTACAAGTGACTTCGGCGATGAAAAGAACCCAATCAGCCTTTGAAACCGCTTCATCTATATACGTATTAACCAAAGAACAAATCACTCGTTCAGGCGTGACTTCAGTTCCAGAAGCCCTGAAAATGGTACCTGGATTAGCCGTTAGACAACTTGATAATAATCAATGGGCAATTTCTTCTCGTGGTGTTGCATCGCGATTTTCAAGCAAATTACTCGTTATGGTAGACGGTCAAAGTTTGTATACCCCTAAATTTGCCGCCGTGTATTGGGAAACCCTAAACGTACCGTTATACGATATAGAACGTATCGAAATTATCCGCGGTCAAGGTGGGTTACTGTGGGGCAGCAATGCCACTAATGGCGTCATTAATATCATTACTAAAAACAGCATTGATACTCGGGGCCTATATGCTGATGTCAGCAGTGGTAGCCAGCTTAATGTCGATACCAATCTTCGTTATGGTGGCGATATTGGTAATAATGGCAGTTTCAGAATATATGGCCACGTTAAAGATGGCCAGAAGTCTGACAAAGGGATTGAAATGGAGCCGGCTGACTTTTCAGAGCAACAATCTGTAGGCACCCGGTTTGACTTTACCCCAAACGATCAATGGTCAGGACTTATTCAAGGTGATATGACTCAATCTACATTAGGCCAAAATTTTCGCGGCGTCGTGGATGAAAGCAACCGTAATATCTCATTTACTGACAGCTTAGATCGTACCGATGTTCGAGTCATGGCGAGGTTGGAAAATCGTATTTCACCCAAAGCTAACCAAATGCTGCAAACATCTTGGTTAAAACAAAGTGGTAGCCAAACCCATTTACAAGAAAATTTTGAATCTTTTGATGTTGATTATCAGATGAATTTCCTGCACCAAGACTTACAGTTCGATTGGGGGCTAAACTACCGTTACAATTCTATTTCTTTTGCAGACAGTACCTTTGTGCAAAGCGATGGAGGTTTTGAAAGCCTACATCAATATGGTGGATTAGCGCAGGCTCAATATAACGTGATTGCGGACACATTAGACTTAATTGTGGGTGTCAAAGTTGATCATAACGATTTGACTGGTTGGGAAAACCAACCACTAGCAAGGCTGGTATGGAAACCACTAAATAATCAAGTCTTGTGGGCCTCTGTATCAAAAAGTGTTCGGGTTCCCTCTTTACTTGAATTTAACGACAACTTTCTTATCGATGGACAACGAGTCGAAGAAGTATCGCCTATCACCACCGGAATACCCGAGATTGATCGTTATTATATCCGCACTTACCTCAATGGTAATGACAACGTAAAGTCAGAAAAATCTGTATCTTATGAAATGGGCTATCGTTTATCTGATACCACATGGGCACTTGACCTATCGGTTTATCATACTGATACCGATGATGTAGCCGTGATCCAAATCGATCCGAATATCGATCAGTTCCTCCCCGTGTTTGCATTGTTACAGGCTGGACAGATTGATGCCGCAGTACAAGCATTGACGACAACATCGATTAATTTTGACTTAGTCTCTAATGCAGGGCTGACCACTGAAGGTGGTGATGTGGTGTTGTCATGGCAACCGTCTGACAACTTTACTGCCGAGGTAGGTTACAGCTATAACACCTTTAATTACGACTTAGCAGACAACACGTTCCCAGCGATTGGCTTTGACTCAACGAGTCGTCAACTGTTTACTAAAGCTGATATACATTTTTTTGAACAGCATAATATTTTTGCCTCACTCAGAGTTGAAAATAGTGATGCCTATCAAACAGAAAATTATACCGCACTCGATTTAACTTGGAATTGGGCTTTTCACCCTAACTGGGCATTCGCCATTATGGGTAAAAACCTGTTTGCAGGTTCACATCTTGAGTATGGCAATGATAGTGAAACGTATACACGATCAAATTATATAGACGAAAGTGTCACTTTTAAAATTACGGCGAAATTCTAACTGACTTAATGTTAACTATTAAACGTATTCTGTTTGGATCATTTATAACGCTTTTGCTTACTATAAGCCAAGGCGCGATTGCTGACGAAAAAGAATATGCACTTAAAGCTGGTTTTTTATTTAACTTTGCCCGTTACGGCGAATGGAGTCATCACACGAATACAGCCAGCTCTTTTACACTGTGCAGCCCTGATACTAGCTTTATTAGTGTCTCGCGCTCAATCCTCAATGGTCGTAAAGTCAATAATTTACCAATAGAAAATGTCGAAGTGAGTCTCACAGAAACAAACTTAGAACAATGTAATATCTTGTTTATCACAACCGACACCCTTGAATCTTGGCAACAATTGGATAATAAACATCTTGCTGATGTCATGATCGTTGGTGAAACAGACAACTTTATAGAGCAAGGTGGGCATATTCGTTTCTTTTTATCCGGTGGTAAAATTCGTTTTGAAGTCTCACCCGAAAAATTAAAATTATCCGGGATAACAATGAGTTCAAAAGTATTACGCCTAGGTCGAGTAGTGAATAATTAATGCTATGAAACAATTTTTCGTGCTAAATACTATCAGTAAAAAATTGCAATTCATTTTAATGAGCGTTGCCCTCATTTCGACACTCACTGTGACATCAATATTCAGCGCCTTCGAGCTGTCTTCCGCTAAAAGAGAACAAGTTGAAAGCCTACACAGCTTGTCGCAAATGTTGTCGCCCAATATCACTGCGGCCTTATTATTTGATGATCAAGACGCCATTCAAGAACTGATTAATCCTATCTTGTTAAGATCAGATGTATTATCTGTCAGCGTCACTAATGTTGAAGGTGTTGTTTTAGCTCAGGCATTATCAAAGCGCCCTTCTATGACCCAGATTGATGACGACCTTAATGACATCACTCAAGTGATGACACCATTGACACTCGACAACCAACAATATGGTGATTTACACATATCAGTAGATGACAGCATTATCACTGATAGAATTACATTTTACGGCCAATTTATTGTGCTATTACTATTATCATCTCTTTGTGCCAGTTTTTTTCTCTCATTATTCTTACGTCGTAAATTTTTAAGTCCAATGTTATATCTCGCTAAAATTTCGCAAAAAATCACCGTGTCACAAGATTACAGCTTGCGTGCTCAAGTACAGTCTGAAGATGAAATCGGTCAGTTAACCACCTGTTTTAATAGTATGTTAGATAATATTGAACAGCGTGAAAGCTCGCTTGAAAGTGAAGTACAACTGCGTACTAGAGAACTAGAGAATGCCAATATTCAATTGCACGAATATGCTTATCAAGATGGCTTAACCCTGCTACCCAATCGACGTTTTTTCTATGAAAAACTGCAGTCGCTTATTGATACAGATGACATGTTTTTTGCGTTAATTTTTATCGATCTCGATGGCTTTAAAGAGATCAACGATTCCTTAGGCCATGAATATGGTGATCTGTTACTGCATCAAGTGGCTAAACGTTTACGTGGATGTGTTCGAGATCATGATACGGTTGCGCGTCTAGGCGGAGACGAGTTCACCTTAATTCTTGAAGATGTGAGTGACTTAGAACACGCTGCGACCATTGCTGAAAAAGTGAAAAATAGCCTGATGCAATGTATTAGCATTAAAGAAGTGCAAGTCAACGTGACAGGTAGCATCGGGCTTACTTTCTACCCTGCCGATGGTCAAAATGTTGAAGCGTTAGTCAAACATGCTGATCAAGCCATGTACTTGTCTAAAAGCAAAGGGCGTAATCGATATGAATTTTTCTCTCATGCTATCGAAGAACAAGCAATTGAGAAACGTCGTCTTATCGAAGAAATTCGCATAGCACTTAAACTCGGTCAATTTGTATTGTTTTACCAACCCATTTTTGACCAATCTGGCGTTAATGCTACCAAGGCAGAAGCGCTCATCCGTTGGAATCATCCACAGCGCGGCCTTATTGGTCCAAATGAATTTATTCCGGTGGCTGAACAAAATGGTTTAATAGAAGAAATTGGTAACTGGGTAAGAGACCAAGCGATTGAAGATGCTGCTCATTTTTATCAATTGTCGGGCAACAAAATGCAAGTGAGCGTCAACACCTCACCGTTGCAAATTGATCAGGAGGGTTTGTGGGTCGATGAATGGATATTAGCGTGTAATAAATTCAATTTACCTCGCGATACCATGATTATCGAAGTGACAGAAAACACCTTGATGGACCCAGACTCTCCCATTCAACAGCAAATGCTACGACTCAATAATTATGGTATTGATATCGCCATTGATGATTTTGGAGTCGGGTATTCATCATTAGCCTATTTGCAACGACTCGATATTGATATTCTAAAAATTGACCGATCGTTTATTCAGCACATGGAAACCAATGAAAGTAGCATTGCGTTGGTACGAGCTATTATCACCATGGCACATCATTTGAAAGTTAAAGTCGTAGCCGAGGGTGTTGAAACTGAGGGACAACACCAGTTACTTCAACAACTGTCATGCGATTACTTACAAGGTTATTTATTTGCCAGACCTATGCCAACACAACATTTTATTGACCGTTATATCTTACCGTTCCCACTTGCCGCAGAGTAATAAAAAACTCATACATCGTCATGTAAAAATAGTATGTTGAGTCTTTGATATTGGCGTTAAACCTTCGAATTAAGGCATTCACAAACACTTGTAGCGGTAGAGTATTTTCATAACAGCTTGCTGTCATGAAAGAACGAGGGAGCGATAAAACAGCTAACAAATTCATCGACCTGCTACACAGGCCGACAACATTATCCAACTAAAAACTATCCAAATTAATTCATTAACGATTTACATCAACAACCACACGGCCACGAACCTTACCAGCTAACAAATCACTTGCCACATAAATCGCTTCAGTCAAGCTGATTTCATGAACAATGTCATCGAACACACCAACATCCAAGATTTCGCCTAGACGTTGCCATGCCTCAATACGGTCAGCTAAAGGTCGCATTACACTGTCGACGCCCGCTAGGGTCACGCAACGTAAAATAAATGGCGCTACGCTGGCAGGAAAATCCATTCCCTGTGCCAAACCACAAGCAGCAACCGTTCCGCCATACTTGGTACTAGCACACACATTGGCTAAGGTATGGCTGCCGACAGAATCAACAGCACCAGCCCAACGCTCTTTAGCCAATGGACGACCAGCTTCTGACAATGTTGCTCGATCGATAATGTCTTTGGCACCTAACTTTCTTAGGTAGTCACTTTCATCCATTCGGCCAGTCGAGGCGACGACGTGATAGCCTAACTTGGCTAAAATAGCGATAGCAAAACTGCCGACTCCGCCATTAGCACCAGTAACTAGCACCTCACCTTTGTCTGGCGTTACGCCATTTTTCTCAAGAGCCATCACACATAACATTGCGGTATAACCTGCAGTGCCAATCGCCATAGCTTGTTGTGGTGAAAATGCCTTTGGTAATGGAATAAGCCATTCACTTTTTAAACGCGCTTTTGTAGCCAAGCCACCACAATGGGTTTCACCTACGCCAAAACCATTCAATAATACTGTATCACCTGTGGCAAATTTATCATTATCGCTATGTTCGACAATGCCTACTAGATCAATGCCTGGCACCATAGGGAAAGTTCTCACTACAGGTGCTTTACCGGTAATCGCGAGCGCATCTTTGTAATTAAGCGTGCTATAGAGCACTTTTACCGTCACATCACCTTCAGGCAACACGCTTTCATCGATACTTTTTACTGTGGTGCGGTAACCTTGGTCGTCTTTTTCGATCAACATGCCGTTAAACATTTTGCTCTCCTAATTTAGACTGATCGTCTATTAATGGTTAAAAAATTTTATTTTGCTAACGCTGCCATAAAATGATCATAGTAGTTATCAAGTGGGCGTTCATCTTGAACTAACTTTGCACGGCTTACCGCTCCTTCCCAGCCAACCCAAAAATTTTCAGCTAGAGCATCACAATCTGCCGTTGCAGCTATTTGTCCGAGTGATTGCGCAGCTTTGAGGCAACGAGCTAAACAAGCTTGCCAACTCAGAAAAATCGCAATAATTTGCGGTCTAAAGCTGTCTGGCAAAACGCCAATTTCTTGACCCAAATTACCCACTAAACAACCGCGTTTAAATTGGTATCGAATCATTCCGGCCTTAGCATCATCAACGAAGTGCCTAATCCGCGTTAATGGTAAATAAGCTTCATCAAGCAAATGAATTTCAAGTTTATGTAAGAAGTATTCAGCATAGTTCTGCAATACCGCTTGGCCAAAGACTTCTTTACTCGCAAAATAATGATAAAAAGAGCCTTTCGGAACGCCCACCTTTTTCAAAATGGGTTCAATACCCGATGAGGCAAAACCTTGCTCTGTCAGTTGCTCAAGACCACTACGAATAAGCTCTGCCCGAGTATCTGGATTATCTCGCGATACTTTGGGAGGTCTGCCTCTACGAGGTTTAGGGCTTGGGTTAGTATGCGGACTTGTCATTATATCTACACTTAAATTATTCATACCCCTATATTAGACCGAGCGTCTAATTAAATGCAATAACATTATATTAAATCCTACTTGAAGCCCAGTTACCCAGTAATATCAAGGTCGCGACAACATTAACATGAACTAGTAAAGCTCTATCTCACAGCAATGTTGCCACCGAATAGCATGCCGACTTAATCCACTGCTACTACTGAAACCGGCAATAGATAACCCACTACATCTATGAATTTATGTATAAGTAATTTGAAATAGTTAGCTTAGCAATGGCAGAAAACGCAGTGGCCATTCAACACATATCACGCGATAAAACCAAATCTTTTGACATAGCGACTCGAACCAAAACCATTTGAATTCAAATCATTCGATCTGTAACCACTTATTTAAAAACACCTTATTAATAGCTAAAAAGTGCACCAAATCCACTTGCGAATAGCATCATATCTGTAACGTTTATACTGCATAATAAACAATCTATAGCATCAACATTAAACAAATATCCAGTGAAACCGATGACGTTCACACTCAACTTGAAATATATAAAACTTTAAATACAGCAACTTAAGCCAGTCGCTGTCGAAAATCAAAAAGATAAACAGCATATAGCTAAAAAGTACTCACAACTTAATCAGCCAGTGTGACATCGTTATATTTCATGCCACTGACAGCGTATCGATATAAAGTTAAATAGTTGTTAAAAAACATTTATTACTGCCGTAACTGAGATTGGATTGGAAATTTTACCTAAAATGATGTTAATATAGTTAGACCACTAACTAGTTTGGTGGTTTTTTATTGTTGAATGAAAAACGAATTAACAATAATCCGATTAGCCCGCACCCAGGAGGACATTATGTCAACGGACACGTCAAACGAAGAAAATCTCACTACCACTATGTTGAACACCGCTAAATTAAAGCTGAAAGAGGCTTCACAATTATTTTGTTTATGTGCCCTTTTAAGTACCTATCTCTTTGTTATGTTGAAACCTAGCGGGATTCAAAATCACAAAGCGTTAGGAGGAAAATAATTCATGCATTACTTAACCTATGTCTCATTAGCAATATATTTCCTGGTAATGCTAGGCATTGGATTGTTCGCGTATAAACAATCAACAAGCGATGTATCTGGTTACATTTTGGGTGGCCGTAAAGTCAGCCCGCAAGTTACCGCACTGTCAGCTGGAGCCTCCGATATGAGTGGCTGGATGCTAATGGGCTTACCTGGCGCCATGTTCTTAGTAGGCTTCGAAACCATCTACATTGCGATCGGCCTATTAGCTGGGGCATTGATTAATTATCTGATCGTGGCACCTAAATTACGGGTTTATACTGAAGTCGCGGGTGACTCCCTAACGATCCCTGAGTTTTTTGCTAAACGCTTCCACGCACCTAACAGTAATGTGCGGATTATCGCGGCAGTGATCATTGTGATCTTCTTTACCTTATATACTTCGGCAGGATTAGTCGCTGGCGGGAAATTATTTGTCTCTGCATTTGATTTAAATTATGAACTCGGGCTCGTGATCACCCTAGGTGTAGTAGTGTCTTATACCCTACTCGGTGGCTTTTTAGCCGTCAGTATGACTGACTTTGTACAAGGCTGTATCATGTTTGTTGCCTTGATTCTGGTACCCGTTGTGGCATATCAAGAGTTTAGCAGTGCTGATAAAATGATGGGCTTTGCTTATGAGTCGATCCCACATTTTTCTGATGCGATGCAAAATGTCACTATGCTCGGGTTAATTTCCAGTCTTTCTTGGGGATTAGGTTATTTTGGTCAGCCACATATTATTGTGCGCTTTATGGCTATTCGCTCGGTTTCTGATATCAAAGCGGCACGAAGAATTGGCATGAGTTGGATGACGGTCACCATTACTGGTGCGCTGGCAACAGGTCTAGTGGGTATTGCCTACGCCAATAAATTCGATATGACAATAAGCGATCCTGAAACCATCTTTATTGTATTTTCTGAATTGTTGTTCCATCCACTGATCAGTGGTTTCCTATTAGCAGCCATTTTAGCCGCTATTATGAGCACGATTTCTTCACAGTTATTAGTGTCGTCAAGTTCATTGACCGAAGACATTTATCGAGTCATTTCGAAAAAAGAGTCAACTGAGAAAGAAATGGTCAGAATGGGACGTTATGGTGTAGCCGGTGTCGGTATTGTCGCCAGCTTGCTGGCGCTCGATCGCTCAAATAGCATCTTATCGATAGTCAGCAATGCATGGGCTGGATTTGGTGCGGCCTTTGGTCCACTGGTACTGTGTTGCCTATATAAAAAGAACCTGACCCATAAAGCCGCTGTTGCGGGTATTATTTCGGGTGCAGTGACCGTATTATTTTGGATTTACGCGCCAGTTCTGGCAGATGGAAAAGCGTTAACCACCGTAATGTACGAAATGATCCCCGGCTTTATTGTTAGTAGTGTAGTGATTTGGATTACCAGCGCTCTTGACTCGGATCCTTGTAATAAAACAGTTGATACCTTCCATGAAGCGAATCGTGTTTTAACCGAGCAACAGTAATGGAGAACAAAACTATGTCAACTTCACATTGGAAACGGATTGTCGTTAAAGTGGGAAGCGCATTAATTGCGCCTCATCAACAAGGTTGTAGCAGCCATTATTTATTAGGTATTGCACAGTTTATCGCTACCTGTCGCGCTCAAGGATGCCAAGTTGTATTGGTATCTTCAGGGTCAGTCGCCGCGGGTAAACATAGATTCCCAGATACGGCAGAGCCAAGTATTTCGCTTAAAAAAGCCATGGCAGCTGCAGGCCAGGCCGATATGATGGCCACCTGGGATAAATTGTTCGATTTCCCATCGGCGCAGCTATTACTTACCCATGGTGATTTACGCGACCGTGACCGTTATATCAGTATTAAAAATACTATTTTTACCCTGTTAGACAATGGCTTACTTCCCATTATCAACGAAAACGATGCTGTTACCGCAGCCAAGTTACGTGTTGGGGATAATGACAATTTATCAGCTATGGTTGCCGCAGCAGCGGATGCAGATGCGTTAATTATCTGCTCTGACGTAAAAGGGCTTTATACTAAAAACCCTAATTTACATGAAGATGCCACGCTAATTAAGCAAGTCAGTGAAATCAATGCTGAGATTTATGCTATGGCTGGCGGTGCTACGAGCAGCGTAGGTACTGGCGGCATGTTAACCAAGATTGAAGCCGCTGAGAAAGCAATTTCACACGGAATTGAAACCATGATTGTCGATGGTTTTGACGCGGACACATTCAATCAACTTTTAAAGGGCCAAAATCCAGGCACTTTATTCACCCCGTATGATGTACCGATGCAAGAACACTTGCATTGGATGATGCATACCTCACAAGTTCAGGGTGAGTTAATTGTCGAAAATGACTTTAGCGCTGACCTTGAAGAGCATGATACCCAACTAACCACTGACGATGTAGTGGCCGTAAGAGGCAACTTTTCCGTCGGCGATACTGTTTTAGTGCGCAAAGGCGATGGCACTAAATTGGCAAAAGCCAAATCAAACTACAGTAGTTGTTTATTACATTTTATTGCAGACCAAGAAGATCGTGAATTTGCCAACAATGCCCAGCAAAAAACGGGCCCACTGATCTCTGACAAAAACATCGCCATTTTGGAGCAACTATGAGTTTAATTAAAGATTTATCGCAAGCAGCAGCCACAGCGGCACAAACTCTAGCCCTATTAGATGAAAAAGTTAAAAACACTATTTTACTTGATATGGCCCGTGCACTTAGAGCACACAGCGACGATATTATTAAAGCGAATTTATTGGATCTTAACCATGCCGAAAAAGCGGATTTAGGCGCGGCAATGATAGATCGATTGACACTGACACCTGAACGTATTGAATCTATGGCTGCGGGCATTGAAACCGTTGCATCATTACCCGATCCTGTCGGCATGGTACGTGAAATATGTGAGCGACCAAATGGTCTAAACATTCAAAAAATGCGCGTACCTTTAGGCGTTGTTTGTATGATTTATGAAGCACGCCCTAATGTTACCGCTGATGCAGGTGCATTGTGCTTTAAATCAGGTAATGCAGTGATATTGCGTGGCGGTAAAGAAGCAATACATTCAAGCAAAATCATTGCTTCTATTTTACAAAATGTATTGCAAGCATATCAATTACCACCAGCACTGATCACCGTAATACCCGATCCAGATCGCGCTTTATTACTAGAGCTTATGCAGCAACGTGACTTTATTGATGTCATTATTCCACGCGGTGGCGAAGGCTTAATCAATTTTGTTACAGATAACAGTAAAATACCTGTTATTCAACACTTTAAAGGTGTTTGTCATTTGTATGTTGATAAAGATGCCGATCTTGATATTGCGATGTCTTTATTGCTCAATGGTAAAACCCAACGTACTGGAGTATGTAATGCTCTAGAGGGATTACTGGTACATCAAGACGTAGCGGCAGCCTTTTTACCTAAAGTGGCAGCCCAACTTGCTGCACATAAAGTACGTATAAATGTCAGCAAAAATGCCCAACAATACTTTGAGCATGCCAACGTTATTAGCGATGATGATTTCGGCCAAGAATATTTAGATTTAGAAATTGCCATTCGCCAAGTCACTGATTTTGATCATGCTATTAATCATATTCGCCGCTTTGGTAGCCATCATACTGAAGTGATTTGTACCCAAAATGAATTAACGGCTACGCGTTTTCAACGCACCGTGGATGCCTCGGTAGTGATGGTTAATGCATCGTCACGTTTTTCTGATGGTAGCGAGCTCGGTCTAGGTGCTGAAATTGGTATTGCCACCAGTAAATTGCATGCCTACGGACCTATGGGCCTTGAGTCACTTACCACTGAGAAATACTTAGTCAGCGGTGTAGGTCAAGTTCGCGCATAATCAAATAGGCTCCACAATTCAAAGGCCAAGCGAAAGCGTGGCCTTTTCTTTTTAGCGACATTTTCGGAGGTTGTCATCTCTCAACATGAATCATTAGACCCCAATACCTGTATCGCCTTTATTGGTGGTGGCAACATGGCAAGAGCCATAATCAGCGGCCTACTTAAACAAGGTCATAACAGTGCCAATATTCTAGTGTGCACCCCCAGCCAAACTACTCGACACGACTTAATCGATAAGTTCAATGTTAAAGTACATCAAGACAATACCGCCGCAGTTGCGTTTGCTGATGTCATCATTGTTGCCGTTAAGCCTTTTGTAGTACCTGTAGTGTGTGAGCAGTTGAGTGAAGTTATGCAGTACGATAACCGAAAACTCGTTATCTCGATTGCCGCGGGAGTCAAACATGCCACACTCCGCCAAAAACTACATTTCTCACCCAAAGTCATTTGCGCCATGCCAAACTTGCCTACCGCCATTGGTGAAGGGTTAACGGGTTTATATGCGGGACCAGACACTCACGCTAATGACATTGCGCTAGCAGAAAGACTCATGCGTGCTGTGGGTGAAACAGTATGGCTAAAAGAAGAAAGCCAAATGTCGACCATCGTGGCTGCAGCAGGCAGCTCGCCGGCGTATTTATTCTTATTTTTAGAAGCCATGGAGAAAGCTGCCATTGAACAAGGGCTGCCGCAAGAAACAGCCACTAAAGCTGTGTTGCAGAGTGCTATGGGAGCCATATCAATGGCGATGAATAGTCAGCATAACTTGGCGAGTCTACGTCACCAGGTGACCTCACCTAAAGGCACAACGGAACAGGCAATATTGGCATTTCAGGATGGTGATCTTGACGAGCTAGTTGCCAGCGCAATGGCGTGTGCAGCGACAAGAGCAAAAGAACTGTCTATAGGCTAACGGGGCTATGAACCTGAGCTGACGGTTAATACCATCCGCTTGGCTATGTGATAGCCATATAGCGCTTTGCTAAGCCACAATGGCTTAAGCTTAGCGCAGTAACTCTTGTTTAATCAATTTCAGTAGAAAGGTTTCTCGTTCAATCGATAAGCCTTTTTTGCTGCTGTTGGCGATAGTGTCAAGGTTATGCCTAATAGCCTCATCGATATCAATCCATACTGGTATCATGCCGTTATTAATTTCGTGAGCTTCAAATTGGGTTTCCCCCAGCTGGCTGTCAATATCACAAGTGAAACAATAAGACAGCATATTAACCGACGTATAACCATCTCGTTGCCAAGGACGATATTCTTCATATAAGCCAAATGGATTAATATTGCGAATTTGTTGGGCGCCAGTTTCTTCTTGTAACTCACGGATAAGCCCTTGCTCTATCTCCTCGCCAGCATCAACGCCACCACCAGGCAATGAATAGTCATGATAACGTTGGGTGTAAAGCATTAATATTTGATTATTACGCATGACAATGGCGCGAGCAGCAAGCCGCGTTAGCATTGTTTGGTGATTCGCAGCAATAAAATCTGCTGGAGTGTCGGAATGATAACGAGTGGTTAAGTGGCGCATGATAGAAGGGCTCATCGCAATAAAAAGCGCATGATACGTTGCCAAACTATATGCTTCAAGTTTGGCGTACAAGTTAAAACTGCTTGCAGGGCAGCATATCAGTGCTTGTAATGACAACTTGAGTGCAAATAATAACAATCAATTATGAAGCTGATTATTCACAACAAGCGACTTTGGTACTCTTACCTCAATACTTATAGCGCAATACTTATAGCGCAATACTTATAGCGCAAAACGTCTCATTCAATACTGCTAGCTCAATGCTTCCAGTCAAATACTCTTTGCTAGGTACTTTCAGTTAAATAACCAACGTTAGAAAACCACATTTTAAAAGCCACAGTTAAATACCCATTTGACCAAATTGGGCACGGCACGTGGCAACACATGGTCACTCATCGATACGGTGCTGGGTTTAGCATGTGAACTCAAGACAACCAAAAGATAGACACTTAAAAAGTCCGAGCGGCAAAACTGATTTTCACACCATGGGCGCCTGTTTTGACATTCTTAAGCTAATTGAAACAAAACCATAAACTTTAATCGTCCTTTCATACCAATATCTTAAAATAACCGCCTAAATAGACGGTTATTTTTTAAATTTTACCTATGCTTAGTTATCACTTATCAAGGATTGAATGATACGGTTATCAAGATACAAAGATTAACGTTCACTGAATGTCACCTCGGAAGTTGCTTATGATTAAATTTTGGTACAAACAATTCCCTCAGTATCCGCCTGATCACCCTGATTATTGGCGCATTCGCTTAATCGAACATTCGTCACTCATTACCACGAGTTACTTTCTCATTCTTACCCTGATCAACCTATTCTATTTTGAAGGTTATCAATATGCCTTGCTCGACGGTTCAGGCTTAGTTATCTCATTGGGTATTTACTGTCGTTTTCGTCGCACGGGTCATGTAAAGATAACCGCATGGGCTGTCACTCTCATGGTAGCCAGTTTAATTATGCTATTTGTGATATCAGCCAAAGGGTATTCTCATTCACTGTTTTGGGCGACGCTTATTCCGCCTTTTTCATTTTTTCTTATCGGTCGAACATGGGGCACATTTATTTCATGCATCTGCTTTAGTGTGTGTGCTTTTATTGTTTACCTGCAAACGCAAGACCCTCAGCCAGTGGCCTTTAGCACCGGTTCATTATTTAACGTTATTGAAGTGTGTATTGCACAAATTTTACTGTTTAGATTTTACGAGAAAACCCGTTTTTCAGCTTATCAAAAACTGGCACTGCGTAATTTAGAAATCCAAAAAATGGCTGAAACAGATAAACTCACCGGACTGTATAACCGTGAAAAACTCGATTTTGCGCTTGATACTCTACTGACCACACCAGCAGCCAATGCGCCCATGGCAACAGAAAGCGCTAACGCGACAAAACTAACAGACGAAGCACCGATTATTTACCAACCTTATGCGGATGAGCATCCGCTGAAAAACCATCAAATCACTCAAGATTTACTCAGTAAACAAGCTGCCACTCAATACCCTATTTCGGTAGCAATTATCGACATCGATCATTTTAAACAAATTAATGATAATCACGGCCATTTATTCGGAGACAAAGTGCTATGCCAACTCGCGCAATTATTACAAAACCAAATGCGTAGCGACGATTTATTAGCACGCTGGGGCGGCGAAGAATTTGTGGTGGTTTTACCCAACACGACATTGGCTGATGCTGTTGAGTTAACCGAAAGGTTAAGGCTGTATATTGCCATGCAAAATATTCAAGCAATGGAACTGACAATTAGCTTAGGTGTCGCCCAGTATAGAGTAGAAGACACGGCTCACAGCTTGCTTGACCGCGCAGACAAAGCCTTATATTCAGCAAAATCTGGCGGGCGAAACTGTGTAGCAGCGGCTTAGTAGGATAAAGAATAATTAACAATTAACAGAATATTGAATCTTACTCTTGTAAGCGACTCGCTGGCGCAGCCACAATATAATGCTTACCATTAATGCGCTCAATAATTTGCGTTGCGGTTAAATCATGTACCACATTAACCACCGTTGAAGCCGCATCGGTAATGGCCCCTATGACCACTAAAATAGGGATCACTTCCATCGGTAAACCTAAGGTGGTCACAATAAAGATTTCACCTAAAAATGCTCCGCCCGGTACTCCGCCAATGATAAATGCCGATAATACCGAAATCAAAATCGTCAGCATAAATACATCGGTCGTAAAATCGAGACCTAATAACGAATAAATAAACACGATTTTTAGTGCGGTAATAGCCGCTGCACCGCCTTTATTGAGATTCACTAGTAACGGTAAGCTAATCTCGGCAATTTGCTCATTTAGGCCCATTTTAGCCGCACTGCGAATAGTCACAGGTAACGTCGCTAACGACGAGCTAGTGCCTAATGCCGTCACAGCAGGTTCAAGCATATGTTGCCAAAAACGTTTCACACCTTGTGCACCACCGCCAATCCACGCATATAACGTCGAACCTAACGTTAGGTAAATAGCCATCGCCACAAAAAACAGCCCCACAGCTCGAGCAAATGTCCCCATTAATTCAGTATCTTGACTAGCCATAGTCGCGGCAAAATAAGCACCTAGCCCAATTGGAGCCACATACATTAATATCGAAATCACTTTCATGATCACGGTATTTAAACTGTCGAGCATGCGCCCCACTTTCTGGCCATCTTCACCGGATTGACCAATGGCCACACCGCCAATCACCGACATAATAATCAATGCTAATATGTTTGATTTAGAGAGTAGTCCGACAAAATCGTTAGTTGTGAGTAAGCTGACAAAGTCCATGCTACCCGAGGCAGAATCAACGGTATTGGCTAAGTCTAATGTCACCCCTTGCGCGGGATCATATGCTAATGCCAACAACACCACGCCCACTGACGGAATAATCGCCATGACAATCGACACAGCCATAATAGACACCAGTATCGCGCCTAATTTCTTTAAATCGGTCATGTGAGCAATAGATGACATCACACTCACAGCAACCAAAGGTACGATGATCATAAACAGTAGATTGAGAAATATTTGTCCAATAGGCTTAAGCTTGATAGCCCATTCAGGAAATAACCCACCAAACAATCCGCCCAGCAGTAAGGCACTCAGTAAAATAATGGACGAACGATAAGCACGTAAGCTACTCAGCATATTGGATCCTAAGAACAATTAAACAAAGATGGAATAGGCAGCAGACTCGGCCCAAAGAACGATTAACGCGTTAACAACTAACAGAAAATGCAGATGTACAATTAACCCTATCAAGATGCTAGCAATTTTCACTATCGACAATCACTATCGACAATGTTTATCAACAACCGCTATCGATTTTCACTGTAGATCATCACTCTCTACAATGACGTACTAACAACATAACTTAATGATAAATATGACACAAAACCAATACTATACACAACTACAAACCGCACTAGCCGTTCGGCAAGGCTTGGATTTCAATAATGAGCCCTTCGGGGCCGCGAACAAAAATTTGTTTAACCGACGTTCCCGGCACTTCACTCATAGAATAACGCAGGCCCAGTTTGGCAATTCTTGCCAATACATCTTGATAGTCATCACTGAAAAAACTCACATGATGAACAATATTTTGCGGTTGCTCATTTTGCGACAGTTGATTGCTCACATCTGGCTGCTGGTTAGCAAAAATATGTATCACATCTTTATCACCGGTAAATAAAAAATAACCAGAAAACTCAAGATTAGGTCGAGTACCAACGGTTAAATCTAATAACGCCACCAGAAAATCGCTCATTTTTTGCGGATTTCTAGCACTTAGTGACAAATGATCAAAGCGAATATTCATACCACGCCCTTTTAGAATATAGCCGACTTTAGCGATCTTTATCAGCAAAGCCTTATATTACTGGGATTATGACTGCCAATGAACCACCACAAAAGCTAAACATTATCAAAAATCATTTGATAATCCATAACCGAGTCGTTTCATCAGTGGACATTAATACCATTGGCTCCACACTATCCACACCTCTGTATCGATCGGATAGCAGAAGATGCAACTCACATATGTTGTGCTATATGAATAAGTTAACCATTAAGTCAGTGTTGAATAGGGAGGTAACAGTATTTGTAACAAATGCAATATGAAATGATTGAGTTGAAAAAAGTAATTTTAAATAGGTATTAGATAGGATTAAAACGTTGTTAACTCAAAGCAGAGTATAAATATAATGTACAACATCACGGTAACGAGAGATTTTATGGTGCTGCGCAATAGGGAAGTAAATAATGGCAGACATAATCAGTGAATGAAGAAAGCTTGCTCACTCGCAAGCTTCCTAAAGCTAAACTACATGTCGATATAGATTGGCCAACCAAGTAGACCAATTAAGCCTTCTTTGTATTCCAGGCGCTCCAATCGTTCAGGAGAGGCATTTTGAATGGCCAACTCTTGATAACTTCGAGAGAAATGCAGGGTCCGCAACAATGCTGCGTTAAAATGTTTACCTAAATCTAAACGAATTGCATCAGCAAGCTCGTTAGGTAACTCGGCCAAAGCCACCTTAGTTTGTAGCTCGATAAATTCGAGGTTAAACCATTCATCTTTAAGTTCTATACGAGCCATGCGGCGTTTAAGATCTTGACGGACTTTTTTACCGTCAAAAAATATCCGATATAACACGGCTTCTGCCAGAGTACTTTCTAGATTGATATAATCCATTGGATCAAAAGTGCCGACAATGTAGAACTGTGCCAATAAGGCATTAATAGATTGCTGGCGATTATGCTCAGCTAATGCTTCTTGGTAGTAAGCCCAGCCTTGCCATTCGTCACAATCAGGTGGACTCGAGACTTGATCAAGCAATACTTTATCCACGTCACCATAAACAGATTTACCATGAAGCCTGTGTTGGCTAACTTTAGTTAGCATTCCCCAGCCCTTCTGGAACGACTTAACTACGCCGTCATCAGTCAGTAGCAACCGTATAGCATTAGCCTGACTTTGGTCCGATAATGCCATTAAGCCAATGCTAACAATGCCGATAACATCTTGCGCAGCTTCTTCAAGCAAATGCATTTTATACTTGTTATAAAACTTATCAGCGAACTTAAGGCTCATCAAAATGGCTTTCGCTTTGATCTGTCCCAATTGCTCATTATTGAGCAATTCTTCGGTTCGGCCATAAGCCAACACCCGACTCAGATAGGGACCCTGATTTTCGTCACGTAATACCAATTGCATTTGCAGAACCCTTAATCAAGAAAGCTAAACATGTCATCAACTTCAGCATACTCGTCGGTGACTTGGTTCTTTTCTTTCGCCTGTATCACTAACTCACTGGCAAACTGGCTAATAATTAACTGCCAATCAGAGCCGGTGTTACGCAGCATGTTCTTAATCGCCTTTTCAACATTAGGCGCTCGATCGCGGATCAATGCTAATAAACTGCGCGGGTCATC
The DNA here is from genome assembly GCF_014163715.1 of Shewanella sp. SR44-4. Classification (NCBI taxonomy): domain Bacteria; kingdom Pseudomonadati; phylum Pseudomonadota; class Gammaproteobacteria; order Alteromonadales; family Shewanellaceae; genus Shewanella; species Shewanella sp. SR44-4. Next base: position 19,365 of record NZ_JACJDU010000045.1, read on the forward strand.
GATGCTAAGACTGTGTGCCTCTTCGTCGGCTTGCCAATCGGAGTAACCCACGGTTTCTTCATCCGCTTCATCATCAAAAGTGTCGTTGATCTCATCGTCATCACTGCTGGTACCGCCTAAAATAAGCTCGATAAACGGAATCGATAGATAAAACAGCGCAGCAGGATCTTCAGCCAAACACTCTAAAATAGCAGTTTGTTTCTCTTCATTGTCTTGGATTCGAATCAGATAAGTCATAAAATCAAAAGTATGCTGCATTAACTCTTCTGCATTACTCTTGATTTTTTCTTCCCAATAAAGTGGCTGCTGGCAGACAATGTCGCGGATCTGTTCTGGGGTCATTAACTCAGACATAATCGATGGACACGAAATATCATGCTGACTGTTAATTTGTGTCAACGTAACGATATCCATTTTCTCGATAACTTCAACCAACTGATCATCTGACATCGACGATGCAATCAATTCAAATCTCTTGCTGGCCTGTTTAGGCTCAACATTAGCCAGCTCTTGTATTTCAGCTGCGGTTATTTCAATGAGACTGTTCATTCGATATCCTCGTCATATTGGTCATAATAACCTTCTTCATCGCTATCATAGTCCGTGTCGTCATCATCGTTTTCATCACGTTCATGCTCGTGAAGACCATCTGAATCATCTTCCTCAGGCTTGGGCGCTGTATCTCCCTGAGTCTCTAACAAATACACCACGGCACAACTTTCAATGAGCAAATCTTCGTTATATTTGCGTACCGCAAGCGCCAGAGGTAGATCGGCGTTGTTAAACGCAATCGTCGTTTTAAATTCATCCCAGCTTGGGTGAATATTCAAGCTAATCCAATGTGCCCATTGGCGCTTTGACTCAGGCGAGAACTTAACTCTTTCATAAAGTGCAACAGGTAAATATTCAGGGACTGAATCTAGCATCCCAGGATCGGCCAACAATATCTCTCTGATTTGGCTGGTAAACTTTGCCAGTGCATTTGGCGTATCAGGGTCGTTGTAAGATTCTATATTGTCATTGGCATTATTTTTTAGCTCATTAATGCGTGAGATATTAAGATGTTTAGCCATGGGATACTCAGGAATAATATTCGTCCCACAACTCGCGCATAGCGGCTGTGGGATCGGTAACAATTACGTTGTTAAAATCATTGATAAAAGCATTTCTCTGCTTTTTATCTGACAACACTTCGTAAGCTTTTTTGACTCGTTGGAGCTGGACAGATGCTTGTTGCTTTTCATCATCAGACGCCCCAAGTAATTTGTCAGGATGGTACTTATTCGATAAACGTTTATAGGCTTTTTTTATGTCATCTTCTTTGGCATTGGCTCTGACGCCCAGTACGCTAAAGTGGTTAATCATAGTTATTCCTGCAGGCGATGTGGCAGTGATTGCGAGATAAAAAAGTCTGTAAATAGATAAATTTTTTAGCCCGCTATTATATCAACAATCACAGGCTTGCAGCAAACATAAACCCAAGTTAAGTTGCAATCATTTAAGACATCAATTTTAGGACAGCTATTTTTAGGACAGCTATTTTTAGGACAGCTATTTTAGAACAGCTATGACACCCAAAAAGCAGCGTTGTCATTAACAGGTGTTATCTTTGCTGCCGTTAAGATGCCACCAGCCAAGTTGAATGATGCGATATTAACAATATCCACGCCTATCTGAGTTTGCTAGCATGATGCTTTAACGGCAAAACACCTGCAAAAATTACCCCATTTCAATCAGACTCACAAATTCGCGCATCGCTGGTGAGACACTGTATTTACGGGTAATAAACACCGTATTACCCGATTCAATACCTTGCAGTTGTCGGTAATGCAGATTGAATAACTGCTGAGCTGATTTTGCAATACCGCTGCTGACAATCGCGTAGCCAATATTGTGTTTTACCGCGCTGACTAGGTGAAATAACGAATCGGTTTCTAACACCACATTAAAGCGTAAATCCGTTTCTGCCATCGCATTATCAATGTATTGCCTAAACTGCATATTTTGGCTCAACAACACCAATGGTAAACGTTGCAAATTATTAAGGGTTAATCGGTTATCACTTAGCGCAGTAGTGTCGAGTTGATTAACAAGTGCTTGGGTTGATAATACCGCCATATCATTATCAATCTGCGGATAAAAATGAAACGTGCGACGATTCGCCTCAGTAAGGTTTTCATCAAACCCTAAACCGATATCAATTTGATGCAAAGTCAGTTGCTCAATCAGCTTTTCATTGGTGGTCACCAAGAGCGTTACGGCAATATTAGAATGCAGCTCGTTGAATGCTTTAATTATCGGCATAATATCGACACTCGACTGCGGCACAATGCCAATCCGCAAAGAGCCGATTAATGGCCCGCTAAACACACTCAATTCTTGTTTTAACGCCGCTTGATCTAACAGCATTTTTTCTGCATAGCGCAATACAATCTGTCCAGCATCGGTTAACGCAACAAACTGACTGCCGCGCACCACTAGCTCGGTACCAAAGCTTTTTTCCAACGCAGTAATACTGGCTGACAAAGTCGGCTGGGTAATATGGCAAGCTTTGGCTGCTTTAGCAAAATGCTTAAACTGCGCTAATTCATAAAAATAATGTAACTGTCTCAGGTTCATACGCCCTTCAAAGTCTACCTATCAATTCCACTATATTAATAGATAAAAACTATCACCGCATAAATTTGTTTGATTGGCTTTGTGTATTAGCGCCCCCTAAACTGTGATCCACGTCCGGTTTTGAGTCTATACACATGAATGCTTCATATAAATGGTTGCCCCCCATTGAACATCTGGTAGAGGAAGCGGCTGCCGCCATTAATATTAACGGGATTAACTATGCTGTGATGATGGTCACCCCTGATGATATTGAAGATTTTGCGATTGGTTTTTTATTTGCCGAAGCCATTATCCAACACGATCATGACATACATGACATTCAAATAACGCCATCAGATAGCGGCTTTATGGTTGAAGTGACTATCGCCAATCGTTGTCTGTCGGCCTTAAACAGTAAAAAACGTCGGCTCGTGGGTGCAACAGGTTGCGGTATCTGCGGTGTTGAAGCAATAGAACATGCACTGCCTCAATTAGCTATTCTTCCGGTCACACGCCCCATTGACATTAATAACCTTGAAACCTTAAAACAACGTATTGCCGACAGCCAAATAAAAGCTCAACAAAGTGGTGCGATACATGCGGCTTTAGCGTTAACAGCACAAGGCGACATTATCGCCTGTCGTGAAGACATCGGCCGTCATAATGCACTCGATAAACTTATCGGCATGTTAATAAGGCAAACAACCGCGACGCAAAAAACATCATGTAATACCTTATTAATCACCAGTCGTTGTAGCAGTGAATTGATCCATAAAGCGGTTCTTTTTGGCGCTAACAATCTTATTAGTCTAGCTTCGCCAAGCCAACTGGCAGTCAAGCTGGCACTAAAATACAACCTCAATATTATTCACATACCCAAGTTTTCAGCGCCTATTTATTATTCCAGTTACGATTGTCATTTTAATGTTAACCGTCTATCGCTGAGCCCTATCGGAGAAATTCATGTCTAGTCATCACCAAAAACCAACTAAAGCCGGCGGATTTCCTTCACTGCAAGCCACATTTACTCATGTACTTCGCAGCCAGCACACCAAGCAAAACCTTAAAAACTTACTCCGTGTTAATCAAACTGATGGCTTCGATTGCCCGGGTTGTGCATGGGGTGATAACAAGCAAGGTGCATTTCAGTTTTGTGAAAATGGCGCCAAAGCTGTGGCATGGGAATCAACAGGTAAAGGCGTTGGCCGCGATTTTTTTGCTCAACATTCGGTACGCCAACTAACAAAACAGACTGACTACTGGTTAGAGTATCAGGGGCGTTTAACCGAACCAATGCGCTTTAATGCGATAACCGATCACTATGAACCAGTAACCTGGTCTGAGGCATTTTCGATTATCGCCACCAAGCTCAACAGTTTAAGTAGCCCTGACCAAGTTGAATTTTACACTTCTGGACGCGCCAGTAACGAAGCCTCCTATCTATACCAGCTCTTTGGTCGACTTTATGGCACCAATAACTTTCCCGATTGCTCTAACATGTGCCACGAAGCTAGCGGTGTCGCATTAATTAACGCCATTGGAATAGGTAAAGGCACGGTAGTATTAGAAGATTTTGATGCCGCCGAAGCCATTTTTGTGTTTGGGCAAAACCCTGGCACCAACCACCCAAGAATGATGAATACTCTGCGCAAGGCCGCCAAACAAGGGGGTAAAATTGTCACTTTCAATAATCTTAAAGAAGTTGCCTTAGAAAAGTTCGCCAGTCCACAAAGCCCTATAGAATTGCTCACTCCAGCAGCCACTACCATCAGCCATTTGTATTTAACCCCTAAATTAGGCGGCGATATGGCCGCTGCACGAGGCATGGCTAAATTTATTATTGAACAACGTCCAGATAAAATTGACCATGAGTTTATACAGCAGCACAGTGCATTTTTTGAAGATTATCAACACAGTGTCACACACACTAGCTGGGATAAAATAGAACAGCAATCTGGACTGACAAAAGCAGAGATTATTCAAGCTGCGACCGTGTTCAGTGACAGCAAAACCGTGATCAGTTGCTGGGCAATGGGCTTAACTCAACATAAGCATTCGGTCGACATTATTCGTGAAGTCGTTAACCTGCATCTGCTATGTGGTCAAATAGGCAAAAAAGGCGCCGGATTATGCCCAGTTCGCGGCCACAGTAATGTGCAAGGCAACCGCACTATGGGCATTAATGAAAAGCCGTCTGCCGCTTTTATTACCAGCTTAGAACAACATTTGTCTACCAGCTTACCGCGGCAAGCGGGCCACAATGTGGTCGAAGCCCTTAAAGCCCTGCACAGTAAACAGAGTAAGGTGCTAATTTGTTTAGGTGGAAACCTTGCGGCTGCGGCGCCCGATACTGATTTTACATACCAAGCAATGCGCAATGCTGAACTCAATGTTCAAATCAGCACTAAGCTTAATCGCAGCCACTTACAAGTAACACACGACGCCTTAATTTTACCTTGTTTAGGCCGCACTGAATTAGACAAGCAGCAAAGCGGCATTCAAAAAATCACCGTTGAAGATACCTTTAGCATGGTTCATGCTTCAACAGGCATGACCGAACCCGCCTCTGATCAATGTTTATCTGAAATTGATATTGTCGCTCAAATGGCTCATGCAACATTTAACCATTCCGGCTCGACTCAGCTCAACTCAACAAACCATGCCGCAAATAAACTAGATTGGCTGGCATTACGTGATGACTACGCACTAATCCGTCAGCTTATCGAAAATACCATCGACGGCTTTAGTGACTTTAATCAACGTATCGAACAACCAGCCGGGTTTTATCTGGGGAATAGCGCTGCTGAGCTTATTTGGAATACCACTAACCAGTTAGCTCAATTTAATCCTAGTCAGTTGCCAAATTCAGTTATTGCAGATTGCTCAAGCAACGCACAAACAACTGCGTCATCCGCCGAACAACACCCTATTTTTTTACTGCAAAGTTTGCGATCTCACGACCAATACAACACCACTATTTATGGAATGGACGACCGATATCGCGGTATTAAAGGTAAGCGGAATGTATTGTTTATGAACCAACAAGATGCTGTTCAGCTTAATCTGCTTGAAGACCAACTTATTGATATACAGTCTATTGCCAACGACAATATCGTCCGCAAAGTCTGTGGCTTTAGCGTGGTTTATTACGACATTCCACGCGGTAACATTGCGGCTTATTATCCTGAGACGAATCCACTGGTGTCAATCAACAGCGTCGGAATTGGCTCTTACACCCCAACCTCAAAATCAATCCCGGTGGTTATTACTCCATCAACCAAACAGGTGATTAGCGTGGCTCAGGTGTAAGTAACCTAAACTCGGGATAACAATACTCAAACAATGTAGCCCTAGCGCATTAGCGCTGGGCAACTAAATCGGCCAAAACTTGTTTATATGCTTCAACTGGATGCGCGCCGGTTAATGCACTCGATTGGTTAAAAATGACCGTGGGCACACCCGAAATACCAAGTTGCTGCCAATGAGCCTCTTTGGCGCGAACCTGTTCTGCCACTGCAGCGTTATCAAGTAAACTCATGGCTTCTGCGGCATTAATACCCACTGCGGTGAGCTCAGCGGTCAACACCTCACGGTTTGAAATATCTTTATGTTCGGTAAAAAAGGCGCTGAATAAACGCAATTTAAGCTCCGTTTGCTTACCGACCTCTTTCGCGTATTCCAACAACACATGAGCGTCTAAAGTGTTAACCATTTTCATCTGTTCAAAATAGTCAAAAATAAAGCCATGTTCAGCCCCCTGTTGAGCAATATTGGCCCGTGCACGAACGCTACCTTCTGGGGTTGTGCCGTATTTTCTGGCTGAATGCTCACGCAGATTTTCACCTTCAGCAGGCATGTTAGGGTTAAGTTCAAATGGTTGCCACTCAATCTCAACTTGATCTTGCAGCCCAAGTTCATTTATCGCTGCTTCTAAGTGTTTATAACCGACGATGCACCAAGGGCACACTACATCTGAAATAATATCGAGCTTAATCTTTGCTGTCATTTGGCTGTCCTCATCTCTTCAAGTACGCTTTTTCACTGTAACGTGATAAAAAAATACCAATGCCATTTGCGATAACGCGGCATTGGTATTATGAAGTCATACATGAATCGACTTATCGTGAATGATAATCTTTGATAAAAATGTCGGTAAAAATGTTAGTAAAGAATTACCAAGTAAACTTTTTGAATGCATCATCAACCGGTGTTTTTGCCACATGGTTGGTATAGTTACTGATCACTTTTTGTGACAAGCCTAAAATGATTTCTAATACCTGCTGTTGGCCATAACCTGCGGCATAGAATGCTGCTAGTTCTACTTCAGAAATATTGCCGCGGTTACGTACAATACTTAATGTCGCATCTTGTAACGCTTGTAGTTTAGCGTTTGGCATCGCCTCTTTATTACGTAGTGCTTCAGTTAACGCTGGGTCTACTTTCATTGAATGTGCAATACCTGTATGGGCTGGTACGCAGTAACCACATTCGTGTTCAACGTTAATGGTTTGCCATACAACCGTTAGCTCTTCAGGGTTAAATGATGTGTCTAAAAAGGCCTGATGTAACTGTTGGTAAGCTTGCAACGTGCTTGGAGATTCTGCTAAAACGCCAAATAAATTGGGAACCATACCCATTTGTTTTTTAGCACCCTCTAACATAGCTTTGCTGCCTTCTGGTGCGGTGTCTACTGTATGAATAGTAAATGCAGTCATAATATTCTCTCTTCTAGATAAATAAATTTAGGAGCGTTTCGTTTCGAATTGAGTCCACTATAAACTAATTTGAACAATCGCTCAAGTTTATTTTGAGTGATCGTTCAAATAATTTATTGTTATTCAAATCACACCATAAAATAACAGCCCACCTTGTTGCGCTACATTGCCTTCATACATCGACGACACTGAAGCGCAACATGAAATAAAACCGTTAGCTAAACGCCATATAACGTCACCACCACCGCGCCACCTAAACCTACATTGTGCTGCAACGCTAACCTGGCATTGTCGACTTGCCGGTTGCCAGCTTGACCACGTAAATGCCATGTCAGCTCGGTACATTGTGCCAGCCCAGTGGCACCAATTGGATGTCCTTTCGACATTAATCCCCCCGATGGCCCAATAACAAATTTGCCACCATAAGTGTTGTCACCATTGGCAATCAATTCAGCTGCGCCGCCTTCAGGACATAAGCCTAATGCTTCATAAGTGATCACCTCATTTGGGGTAAAGCAATCATGCAGTTCTATTACATCGATATCGTTGGGGTCGATACCAGCATCATCATAAACCTGCAGCGCCGCTTGTTGGCTCATTCCCTTACCGACGGCATAAATTGGGTCTTGCCACGACTGCTCTGTATCAGTTGCCATTGCCTGCGCAATAATCTTTACCTTGGATGTAATGCCATTTTGACGGGCAAACTGTTCGCTGCAAACGATGGTCGCTGCTGCACCACAAGTAGGAGGACAAGCCATAAGCCGAGTTAAATAATTATCGTAAATTAACTTATCATCGAGCACTTGCTGATACGTTAATGGCGTTGAAAACATCGAGTATGGATTTTGTAACGCATGACAACGTGACTTTTCGGCCACCTTGGCAAAAATATCGGCACCGACGTGATACTTATCCATATAATGACGACCCGCAGCACCAAAAGCCCGTAATGCAATTGGACCTTGCGGGGCATTAAACTGCTTTAACACTGGCTCAACCCGCTCAAAAGGGCTTTCTCTGTCGGTCCAATGCGATCCCAATGCACCTGGTTGCATTTCTTCAAACCCAAACGCTAACGCACAATCTACTTGTCCAGATAACACCGCCTGACGCGCTAGAAATAACGCTGTCGAGCCACTAGAACAATTATTATTAACATTGATAATTGGAATGCCGCTTTGAATTACATCGTAGAATGCATGCTGAGCGCAGGTGCTGTCGCCATAAATATAGGCTCCATATGCTTGGCCAATTGACTTGGCGTCAAGACCTGCATCGGTTAATGCTAGCTTTATCGCTTTAGCCGCCATGACACGATAGGGCTCATGCTTACCTGGTTTGCAAAATGGGATCATTCCCACTCCAGCCACTCTTACTGTTGTCATATTGCTCCCGTAATGCTGTTTCTAGTGAGATGTTATTGGGGATCAGTTATTGATAATTTGGAATAGGGATCTTTACAACCGATGTATTTAAGCCCTCGTTATTGGACAATATTATCTTAATGACGACTGTTAACATAAAGTTAATTTACTTGCAGCGCAACGCACCAAAGGCAAGCATTAACGCACCAATATGGAACATTCCTAGTCCAAGCATCAATCATTACAGACACTATTGAGTACTGAGTCGACATCAAAATGCACCGAAGTAGTACATTTAATGGATCATTTCAGCAACATTTTCAGGTATTTGCACCATATAGGTTCAGAAAAATGCCAGCCATGTATCGGTTTAGGAATGACTTTTGCTTTATAAAAGTATGAATTTCAACAGAGAATCGTTTTGTGGGAACTGAAATGAATAATATTAGTGATGCTATTGGCGTCATTGCACAAAGTGCAGACACCTTGTTCATCTTACTTGGTGCAATTATGGTGTTAGCCATGCACGCAGGCTTTGCATTTTTAGAAATGGGCACCGTGAGGCATAAAAACCAAGTTAACGCCTTGGTTAAAATTCTAACTGACTTTGCCTTTTCCGCTATCGCCTACTTTGTCATTGGTTATCAAATAGCTTATGGCAATCACTTTTTTGTCAGCGCAGAAAGCTTAACCACTGATAATGGCTACCAACTGGTTAAGTTTTTCTTCTTACTCACATTTGCAGCAGCCATTCCCGCGATTGTATCTGGCGGTATTGCTGAACGCGGCAGTTTTAGGCCTTTTTTACTGGCTTCAGCTTTGATTGTTGCCTTCGTATACCCGCTATTTGAAGGGATTATGTGGAACGGTAATTATGGCTTCCAAGCTTGGTTAGAAAGCCAATTCGGCGCCCAATTCCATGACTTTGCAGGTTCCGTTGTGGTACATGCCATGGGCGGTTGGTTAGCCTTAGTCGCCATCTATTTATTAGGTGCCCGACGCGGCCGCAAACCTGGTATCGCTTTTGCACCATCAAATATTCCCTTCTTAGCGCTAGGCTCTTGGGTGCTGATTGTCGGTTGGTTTGGCTTTAACGTTATGTCAGCGCAAACCCTCGATGGAATTAGTGGCTTAGTGGCGGTAAACAGTTTAATGGCTATGGTTGGCGGTACGATTGTGGCACTTGTGGTGGGTAAGAATGACCCTGGTTTTATTCATAACGGACCACTAGCAGGCTTAGTGGCTGTGTGTGCCGGTTCTGATTTAATGCATCCTGTTGGCGCATTTGTGGTTGGCGGTGTCGCTGGAGGTTTGTTTGTTTTCGTATACACCAAATTACAGCGCAGCAACAGAATAGACGACGTTCTAGGTGTATGGCCACTACACGGTTTATGCGGTGTGTGGGGCGGTATTGCAGCGGGTATTTTTGGCCAGCAAGCTTTCGGAGGCCTTGGCGGAGTCAGCTTTATGTCACAACTTATCGGTAGTATTGCTGGCGTTGTGGTGGCAATTGTTGGCGGTATGATTGTGTATGGCGTAGTTAACAAGCTATCGAGTTTACGCTTAAGCCAAGAAGATGAATTTATTGGGGCGGATTTAGCGATTCACAAAATTGGTTCAACCAATTCAGATAAGTGATGATGCTAAGTCACTAATAGTAAAAAGGGGCAGAAATGAATTTCTGCCCCTTTTAATCAAAATAGAGTCTACAATCAGTGCTTAGATTTAAGCCCATTTTTAACCATATCTTGACCACTTTCGAAGATTTCTGCGGTAATCCAACGGCCAAGTAATAGCTTGTGGTTATCACCAAATACCGCAACAAAATGACGTCCGTCGGCATTACTAGTTGCCATACCCACACCCGCAACACCTTCCAAACCTAAACCGCCCTTTTCCACCGACAGTAAAAAGCGTTCTAATTCGGCTAAATTATCAATCACATCATTTTCAATATTCATTTGTATTCCCAACAACTTTAGATCAAAACTTGGGTGCTACTTTACCCCATTGAACCTCAATAAGGTATATTGTATGCCATCTGTGCCTATAGCGCTGGTAACTGTACCACTCACTCAGGTCTAGTCGCTAAGATGATTAAAAACGTAACGTAAAATCAATCAGCTGCGCATCGTCATCGTATGAATCAAAATTAATCGACAACATCACCGTCCCTTTTGTCAGCATAATGTTATCAAAATTATCTTCTGCGTTTGGGTATCGCTCCAACAATTGAGATTTGATAGTAGGCAACTGATAATTAGCAAGCACAGCATTAAATTCACTCATCGTTTGCGTGCCAAACATCGACTCGGTAATTTTAATTGAATTAACGACTCCTTGGCGATCAAAACCCAATAATACATTGCTATTCACCAGCACTTTTGGACCGTTGTCTGTCAATTGTATTTGGTTGATGAGCTGTTGTGGTTGCAAGGCATAAGCTTGCTTAAATGCTAATGTCAACAATGTTGCGATGTCGATATTATCAAAGTTACCGAACTTAACGTGATAATCATCAGTGACTGTTAATGGCATAATTGCAAAGCTGTTAAGTCGAGAAACAGCAGCATTATCTAGACTTTCATTATAGTCTTCAAAAGTTAATATCAATCGGCTATTTTTATCTCCCACACTGTAAACATCACCTTGCTTTTTAAGCGCTAAATGCGCTTTCACGCTAGCAAGCCCATCACCTTGACGCACTTGGTTAGCAATCACCCAATTATCGCCATCATAGTTTTCACTTAAGGCAATTTGGTTTTGACCATGGCCATTTAACAATCCTAAATCCTGGGTAATCATCTCGATACGATTGTCTTTAACAACAAACCATAGACTGCGCCCATAACCATAAACGGTTGCACCATTGTCGAGTTGCAACTGAATACTGTGAGGACCTAATGCTTGTTGTAAAACATCAACCGAGTCACCAATGTGTATGCCATAGGCGCTGTCGGTTGTAATAAGCGCATCAGGTGCTTGGTGTTTTTGCGCTTGCTTTAATACATTCCCCTCGTTTGGCATCGTCAACTTTACTGTGGTTTGGGTATACGAAACCGATTTACCTTCACTGTTATAAGGTGTGGGATCTTTGCTCAGTTGTGTATCGTCACAAAAGGTAACGTATTGCGCAGTGGTAATCACATGGATTTGCTTGGTGATCGATTTAACTCGGCTACTGTCATCTTGCAAGTCAATACTTCGCTCAATTCCGCCAACACTTAATCTATCAATAATAATCGCATCCGCTCCTGCTGCTGCAGCTTTGCGCTGTATTTCCACAAAGGCTTGTTGTATATAAGCATCACGATGGGACAACACGCCATCACTAGACGATTCCAGCAACTCTGAGTCAATATCGTAGACGATTTTATCATTGGCTGTATCGATAGTGTGTGGACTACAAAGTGGGTAAAAATCTAAAATTGGCGGTAATTCATTGGCGTTTATAGCAGGGCTTAACATTGCACAGCTGAGCAAAAAAAGTGAAGGTTTCATTTATCGTCCTTGAATATTAATTATTAAGAATATGTTTTTTTACAAGACGTTAACATTATCATTGTTCACTAACCTAAAGATAAACCTCTTCACTGTAAACTTATTTATCTTATCGAATACCGGTGGCGACGGCTATTAGCACGCAAATATATCACAGTGAACAAGATCGCACTTTTATCGACTTGCTATTTTGTTCCACACTCACTGTGCAGTTTCTGCACTTTTACTCTCTAACATGCTGGTAATGACTTTATGTTAACAATCTTACCCAAGTACTAGGAGAGCCCGATGTTTTCCCTTAATAACTTACACCTCAAAAAGCGGTTAATTAACCAGCCAATGACACTATTACTTATCATGACACTCAGTTGTGCTTTTATACTCACAGGTTGTGGTAGCGACAGTGATAGCAGCAGCGAAATAGCCGAAACGGTCATTAGCGCTGATACTGACACAAGCACTGATACCGAAACAGAGATCACTGACGCAGATTTTGTAGCGACCGATTGGACAGACGAAACCCACAGTAAAAATGTCGACCCTAACTTTGATGAAGTATTTAGTGATACCGAAGTTAAACGGCTTGATATCGTTGTCACACAAGCGCGCTGGCAAAGCATGTTAGATGACATGACAGCACTTTATGGTGAGTTTGGTAGAAGCTCATCAAATAGCTTAAGTGATACCGATGAAGATCCTATTTTTGTTCCAGCTGAAGTATTTTATAACGGCACGCAATGGTATCGCGTCGGCATCCGCTTTAAAGGTAATTCATCACTGCAAACTAGCTGGCAACAAGGCATTCTTAAACTGGCACTTAAACTTGATTTCGACGAGTATGAAGACGATTACCCGCAAATTAAAAACCAACGTTTTTATGGATTTAAAAAGTTTAGTTTAAAAAATAACTTTGATGATGAGTCAATGTTGCGTGAAAAAGTCGCAGCGGATGTGTTTAAAGACGCTGGGCTTGCTGTATCTCACACAGGGTTTTACACCTTATACGTTGACCATGGAGACGGCCCAGAATATTTTGGTTTATATACTCTTGTAGAAGAAATTGATGACACGGTAATCGACACGCAATTTTCTAGCGACAAAGGTAACTTGTACAAACCCGAAGATGATGGCGCAATGTTTGTTGATGGGTCATTTAATCAAGAAGACTTTGAGAAAAAAACTAACGAAGACGACGAAGATTGGTCTGACATACAAGCCCTGTTTACCGCCCTACACGACGACACTCGCACCACAGATCCTGAAACATGGCGAGCCAATCTAGAAACGGTATTTGATGTTGATGTATTTTTAAAATACTTAGCCGTTAATGGCATCATTCAAAACTGGGACACTTACGGCTTAATGCCACACAACTACTATTTATATAACAATCCAGACAATTCAAAACTGACCTGGATACCTTGGGACAACAACGAAGCATTGCAAAACGGGAAACAAGGTGGCGCATTGTCGTTAGACTTCTCAGACCTCAACTCAAGCAGCTGGCCACTCATATCAAAACTGTACGCAGATGATGTATACCGTGACCGCTACAACCAGTTTTTACTTGAGGTTATCAGCGATGCATTCGAAATCAATAAAATGCAAGCAAGCTACAATGCTTACTCTGCACTTGTTGCCCCTTATGCGACCACTGAAGTATCTGGGTATAGTTTTTTAGAAAGTAGCAGCGATTTTTACCGTGCTATCGATGAGCTAATAGAGCATGCAGAAGATAGAGCCACTGCTGTAGAAAGCTATTTAGACAAACAGTAAGCACGCCACTCCTTCACAATATAGCGCAACAAAAAGCCCGCCACATAAATGGCGGGCTTTTTGCTATGCAAAACAGAACCAATAAACTAGATACTAAGGTTTGCTTTACGCGCTTGATGTAGTTTTTTGTAGCTTTCGATCAAACGTAAATGCGGTTCAATGCCTTCGAGATTCATGCTGGTTTTGCTCAGGCCATAAAAGCGTACTGTGCCATTAACCGAACCGACGACATTGTCCATCACTTCTTTACCGAACATGCGGTTAAAGTTACCGATAAAGTGCTCAAGTTCTAAGTCTTCATCTAAGGTCACTTCCAATACTGCACTCAACGCTTGGTAAAACAAGCCACGCTGTACAGTATTGTCGTTAAACTGTAAGAACTCACCTACCAATTCAATCGCATCTTCGTGCGAGCCCAATGCAAGATAAATCAAAATCTTCAATTCGATAATGGTTAACTGGCCCCAAACCGTATTCTCATCAAACACAATGCCAATTAAGGTACGAATATCGGTATGGTTATCTAGCTGGCTTTCTTCTAAGCGATTAACTAACTTACCTAACGCTTTAGTGCTTAATGAATGCAGATTTAAGATATCTTCACGGTAGTTTAAAGACTTATTGGTGTTGTCCCAAATCAAGTCATCTACTGGATATACTTCTGAATATTCCGGCACTAAAATACGACACGCAGATGCGCCTAAATCTGTAAACTCGGCAATATACACTTCTTTGCCCATGGCCTCTAAAATACCGAATAAACCGCTGGCTTCTTCTTCACTAGTACCGCTAAAGTCCCATTCACAGAATTCGTAATCAAACTTACTGCTAAAGAAACGCCAAGAGATAACCCCTGTTGAATCAATAAAGTGTTCAACAAAGTTTTCTGGCTCAGTCACTGCCATGCTATTAAAAGTAGGCTTTGGCACATCGTTTAAGCCTTCAAAGCTGCGACCTTGTAATAACTCGGTTAAGCTGCGCTCTAATGCCACTTCAAAGCTAGGGTGTGCACCAAACGAGGCAAATACACCACCAGTACGTGGGTTCATTAAGGTCACGCACATAACAGGAAATTGACCGCCTAAAGAAGCGTCTTTCACAACAATAGGGAAGCCTTGCTCTTCAAGTCCTTTAATGCCCGCTAAAATACTTGGGAATTTCTCTAGTACTACCATTGGCACATCGGGTAGTACAATTTCTTGTTCGATAATTTGACGTTTAACTGCACGTTCAAAAATTTCAGATAAACACTGCACATGGGCTTCTTGCAGGTTATTACCCGCACTCATGCCATTGCTTAAAAATAAGTTTTCAATAAGGTTAGACGGGAAATAGACCGTTTCCCCATCTGACTGACGCGTGTATGGAATAGCACAAATGCCACGATCTTTATTGCCTGAGTTAGTATCAATTAAATGCGAGCCACATAACTCTTCATCGGGATTATAAATATCTAAACAGTATTCATCTAAAATGCCAGTAGGCAGAGCGTCATCATCCTCTAGCGCAAACCATTTCTCATTTGGGTAATGCACAAATTCGCTATTGGCGATTTCAGTACCAAAGAATTGATCGTTATAGAAAAAGTTATTATTAAGACGCTCTATAAACTCGCCTAAAGCAGAACATAACGCGCTCTCTTTAGTGGCTCCTTTTCCGTTGGTGAAACACATAGGTGATGCTGCATCACGAATATGTAAAGACCACACATTAGGCACAATGTTACGCCATGACGAAATCTCAATCTTCATCCCAAGGTCGGCTAACAACCCCGTCATGTTTTTAATAGTCTGCTCAAGCGGTAAGTCTTTACCTAAGATAAAAGTACTCGCATCTGCTTCAGTTTGGCCCATCAGCATCGCATTGGCGTCGGCGTCTAAGTTTTCAACGGTTTCGATTTTAAACTCTGGCCCAGTCTGAACCACTTTTTTAACGGTACAACGATCGATTGAACGTAAAATACCTTGACGATCTTTATCCGAAATATCATCCGGTAACTCAACTTGAATTTGGAAAATTTGGTTATAACGATCTTCCGGGTCAACGATATTGTTTTGCGACAATTTGATATTTTCAGTCGAAATATCACGAGCTTTACAATACACCTTAATGAAGTAAGCGGCGCAAAGTGCTGAAGATGCTAAGAAATAATCAAAAGGACTAGGAGCAGAACCATCACCTTTGTAACGGATCGGCTGATCGGCGGTGACGGTAAAGTCGTCAAACTTAGCTTCGAGTCTCAAATTATCGAGAAAATTTACTTTGATTTCCATTGAATATATCCACAGTCTTGCGCAACCAAACGGCCAGCTTGTCTAAATTAGGGTGAATTATCGGTGTTTTTGACCCAATAGTCTTGGGTTAATTGCCAAAATGATAGCTTTAAGGTGATTTTGCAGGATAAACACTATTGATTCGCTAGCAGCAGAACAGTGCTAGTGTTTATAAAAATGACTAAATTGATGAACACGCTCATTTCAATAAAAATAAACAGATATCACTGTAGAGCCAATCGTCACAGATCGTATTATGAATGTATTAACGGCAAAGGTTAAAGCCAGTCTTGGTAAAGGCAAAACCCAATGTATAAATGATGAAAGGTTATCCCCCTCATTCATCGGCCACTAAGTCCGGTAAGACCTAGAAACACTAGGTCCTGTTGATCTTTCAAGGTTGTTTTTGCAGCGAATTGTTGGCCATTACTTAAACATGAGCTACAAGGCAGAGACTTTGTGGTGTAGTTATTCTACATAAAAAGTCGATAACACAGTAAAAATGACCTACAAACGCTGCCCGAAAGGTTCGGCTAAAAACGTTTTACTCTTTGTTGAATGCATTTTGCTTAGATGACTAGGCAGCAATTCATTCGCCTCGATTAAAACGTTTTTAACTCGAACAAAATTCAACCAACAAAGATCAACAGACCCTAATCATCTGTAAAATATAAACAGCAAGTTCAATGTTAAATAGATCGACTAGCGAATAGTTACGTTTCGGCCAAAATATTCTTCAGACTCATACTTTGCGATTACTTTTTCAAGTGTATCGCCGTGATTATCCATCACCAATTTATGCGAAATTGCACTAAGTGAAATCAAAATATCTTTACACTCAATTCTGGCTTTCATCACCGATCCCGAAGCGGTTCTCAAGACTTGAGAAATTAGCTCATGATTTTTACCAATTAAGGCTAAAATAAAATGAACCATTACTTCAGAGCAAAGCTCTTTATCTTCAATTTTACTTGGTCTGACAACCTTTTCTAAATAATCTTCTTCTCTTCCTGCAGGAACAAAACGTTGTACCCAATAGAAATAATCTTCATCGTAAATGATAGATTGTATTGGTTTCATAAACGTTTCATCTGTCGATATCTTTTGAAAAAGCTCTTTTTTGACTTCATCAGATACGTCAATAAGCTCATCACCAAACTGTTTGTTGAGCATTGAAATGACTGCTTCTAGTTCTTTTAACAGAGATACATTTCCTGATGTCACTTGGTTATAAGCATCACCGACTTCGTCGATGTTTTGTTGGAATACACCAATATACTTATCACCTTCTTCAATAGCATCAAGTAAAGGTATCAAGCTATAACGTCTAACCTGAATCAATTCATAAAACTGGCCTAATTCTTCGCGAATCGCTTGGAGACGATCAATCGCTTTAATCAGAAATTGATCATCTCGTTTTA
The DNA here is from genome assembly GCF_014163715.1 of Shewanella sp. SR44-4. Classification (NCBI taxonomy): domain Bacteria; kingdom Pseudomonadati; phylum Pseudomonadota; class Gammaproteobacteria; order Alteromonadales; family Shewanellaceae; genus Shewanella; species Shewanella sp. SR44-4. Next base: position 37,016 of record NZ_JACJDU010000045.1, read on the forward strand.
TCGCTAAATTCAACCGAGAAAAATCGAGTTGATCATTTACTTTACGAACACGATTATCGATCATATTTTCATAGGTCTGTGTCTCATTGATCAACACTGAAAATTTATCTTCCATCTCAAAAAGTACATCTTGTACTTTTTTTAGACTTGTAGATCGAACTTGTTGATTAATTCCACGCACTTTTTCAGCTTCAGCCTGCTTCTTTTCACGAATAACCCAAGTCACTGCAGCACCAACAATTGTCAGACTTGTCGCCATATCAAAACCAAGCTGAACATTATCAAACCATGAAGGCATTATTTTTCCTTAAATGTTATTTTCCTGTTTGTATAAATAGTAATAACTGATCCAACTACTAATGTCACCACGAAAAAGGCTAAAAGATAATAAAAGTCACACATATACCCTCAAATTAAATCATTTTTTAGCGATTAAATAATTTATTTCAATATACTTAATAGCTCTAAAATCAATGTAATAAGTATTTTTCATCTCAAATAAGCTATCACTCAACACAAAATGAACCAACAGCGTTATAGTCACAGTAAACTGACCATCGTTCGGCTCTGAATTTATATATAATCTTTAATAATCAATCACTAAAAAACGTCATTATTAAGTATTAAATTGTTATTGCAACCGTGGGAAATTTCTTTTTATGCCCGTTAATTTATGTATTATGACAACCGATTTTCTAATAGAAAATGAAGAGAATTAGACTGTTTTAGTCATTAAAAAGCGACTTGCTGTAGTGTTCTAGGAGGGAATAACATTCTATGTGAAATGAAATATCGTTAGTGTAAACATTAACGCTCATCTTGTAACGAACTGACCACGATGAGATTATGACGCTTTATCTGCTTCACGCTTAACCAGCATAAAAGTCAGGTACATTTTTGTCGGTAGCGACAATGCCATGCCAAAGGCCACGCACATCGAACTAATAATAATTCCATTAACTCCCATCATCTCAATCGTATCACTGAAATTATGACAATAAATGCCTAACAAAATTAGGCTGAACCCTATCGAGATACAGATTTTTAAGATCAATATGAGTTTGTTATCCGGCATTATGGCCTCGCTATCATCAACATGATGTACAGCTAATATAATGAAACTATTTGCGATCAATAGCCTTGATTCAGATCAAAGTAGAAATAGGATTATGGAGAAATAAGAAAATTAGATCACAGTTAGATTCCGCTCATATTGAGGATGGTGATTAACAAGCAGAGGAGACATAGTTAAAATAATAATTTGAAATGATGACACTACAAAAATAAACCGTTTATACCCGTTACGAATACAAGTTGTTAAATCGCAGACATAAAAAAACGCAAACAGTCGTTAAACCGTTTGCGTTATTCTTATAACGTCGAGTTACACAGCTACTACGTTAGCAGCTTGTGGGCCTTTTTGGCCTTGCTCAACATCAAAAGAAACTTTCTGGCCTTCAGCAAGAGTCTTGAAACCCTCTGAAGTGATTGAACGGAAATGAACGAACACGTCAGCGCCGCCGTTATCAGGAGTGATAAAACCAAAACCTTTATCTTCGTTAAACCATTTTACTAAACCAGTTGTTTTGTTAGACATGATGTGTCCCTTATATATTAAAATTAATCAATCTGTCGCGAAAATGCGATGCGCTCAAGCTTGAATTATTGAATGTCACGATGAAGCTAAGGGAAACACAGAGGATAACAACGATAACGAAGAGATTCTAAGGCTTTTCTTTTACTTGATGTTCATTAATAACTCTGAATGTCAGAGCAAGACATATAATACACGAATATCTAAGCTTGTAAATATTTTTATTGAATAAATATAAACAACACCTAAAACCACTTGATTAGCAGCATTGCCACTTGCAACCTTAATCCACTAGATTAGCCACTAGATTAGCAGGGCGAGATCGTGAGCATTTTTCAGTCAATTAAATACACTATTTGACGTTAACATTTAGCTATGATCTTATACTCCTTTTTTCCGGGAGCTCACCATGCATATTGACCACTTCAAAGAGACTT
>NZ_JACJDU010000046.1:0-38010 GCF_014163715.1 Shewanella sp. SR44-4
TGCAGTTGGCGTGATTCAACTCTGAATTGAGGACGTTGAAGAAAATAGCGTGAGCCTGACAGGACGTCAGGCTAGCTTTCGCGGTACAGGATGTACCATCGGAAGCGTTAGCATTTTCGAATAAGACCGAGGCAAGATTCAAATGAGGTTAAAAGCTGGATCTGACCCCATGGCGACCTTTTCGCTGTTTGAAAATGTTGTGGGGCGGCTGGGCCAATTCTTTTATAAAGAATAAAGAGGGAACAGCCGTTGGTTTCCTTTTGGTCTGGTGTGGGCGAAGCGCCAAGACGTTAGTGGCCGCAGGCCATAAAATCTAAAGAATAAAAAAAGAGCTGGATTCCGGCTCACAAGCATTACCGGAACGACAGTGGATCTGGTCCGTGCAGAGTGAAACTTGCGACTTTGATCTAGTGTGTATGATCCGCCCACTGTATATAGAAAATAAGTTAAAAATGTATCTATATTTGAGTTAAAAAAACGGGATTGGCGCGCAGTAACCAATCCCGTTTTTCACTTTTTAGTGCTTATCAGCTAAGCGCTGGTGTGCGTGTAGGGATCAGGCGCTTGCTGCCTGTCGCTTCAAATGCACTCGCAAACTTGAGCAGGTTGTTGTCGTCATAAGCACGGCCTGCGAAAGTTAACCCTACTGGCATGCCAATATCGGCCATTGTCCCCATCGGCACAGTAACGGTTGGTACACCTAAGTGGCGAATAGCAAGATTGCCATTAGCAACCCAAACACCGTTGCTCCACGCTATGTCAGCTGAAGCTGGATTAAGGTGCGCATCTGCTGGACCTACATCTGCCATGGTTGGGAACAGCACTGCATCAAGTTTGAGCTCGTCCATCCAGTCTTCCAGATCCAGCTTGCGCGTCTTCTCTAAGCCGCGCAGACCATCCGGTATGCTATCGATTTGGTTATACGACTTGAGACCTCTTTTGGCCATGTTGACGTACTCATCCATGCCAGCTGCGAGGTCGCCCTCACGGTTTGGCAAGGTGCCTAAGTCATGCGGGAAAATCAAATGCCCATTAACATCAGCTAATTTGTTCAGTTTAGGGTCATTGTTAGCACGTAAGAATTCATCTAAAGCCCACCCCGATAGAGCCCATAGCTCATCCTCGAGAAACTCAGGCGTGACGATGCCGCGATTGAACACAGTCGGTGCACCAGGTCGGTCACCTTCACAGTTGGAAACCAGCGGGAAGTCCACTTCAATGACCTCGGCTCCGGCAGATTCCAGCGCTTTGCGTGCTGCTTGCCAAAGGTCGATCACCGACGCACGAGTATTGATGCGCTGACCAGTCGGGCCGCCAATGCCTGGGTTTTCGCTGGTGCCAGCCAATTCATCTTTATTAATGTACATGCGTGGCACCCCAAAACGCTTGCCTTTAAGCGTGTCGGCTTGAGCGGCAAGATCCAGATACGATGCTGGACGCACGGTTGATGCTTTTGGGATATCAACCCAAGGTTGTAGACGCCATAAATCTCCGCGAGTGATAGGGTCATCTGCCACGATAACGTCAAGTACTTCAAGCATATCGGCCATAGTACGAGTATAAGGCACCACAACATCCATCGTCGGTGTTAACGGCCAGTTACCGCGCACAGAAATCACCCCACGTGATGGAGTATATGCACACAGTCCATTGTTCGATGCAGGACCACGACCGCTCGACCATGTCTCCTCAGCTAGGCCGAAAGCAGAATAACTTGCGGCGGTACCAGTACCCGCGCCATTGGAAGAACCAGAGGCGAACGGAGCTGTAAGATAATTAGCGTTGTATGGGCTTTCGGCACGGCCATAGTGACCGCGCTGCATACCACCATTGGCCATAGGTGGCATGTTGGTTTTACCTAAGCAAATGGCACCCGCTTCGCGCAGGCGCTCAACGGCAAATGCATCGTATTGAGCAATTAAGTCCTTAAACGCTGGACTACCAGAAGCCGCAGTGAGCCCTTTAACTAAGTAGCTGTCCTTCGTAGTGTAAGGAATACCATCGAGTGGACTCAGCGTTTCACCACGCGCTCGGCGTGCATCAGAAGCTTCAGCTTCTTTAATCGCATCTTGATTGTGAACCACCAGCGCATTCAGTTTAGTCTGTGTCGCTGGGCCGTCATAAACCTCAACCCGAGCTAAATAAGACTTCACTAACTCAACCGCTGTGGTGCGACCGGATTCGAGGGCTGCACGCAGCTCGGCAATAGAAACCTCAGTGACTTCGAACATGTTACGACCTCTTCTTAAAAGCCAAAAGTATTGACAGTCAATTTTATTAAAACAATAGTGACATTAATGGTCATTGTGTTCTCGTTGGTTTTTACTTACTGTCCAGAGGGGATCTGTTGGGTGATGCAATGGATGTTACCACCACCTAATAGGATCTCACGGGCAGGCACACCGACAATTTCATACTCAGGGAAAATCTCTTGCAATTTTTGTGCTGCAATATCGTCAGTTGCTGGGTCGAGTAACGGGAAAACAATACGATTATTGGTAATTAAAAAGTTCGCATAAGAACCCGCTAAGCGCTCGCCCGCCGTGCGTGGAACACCAGTCCCCTCTACTACGCCTTGCGCTTCTTCTTCTGTGCAATACAAAGGACCAGGCTGTGGTAGTAAATGGACTTTTAACTTACGCCCCTGTGCATCAACAGTATTTTGCAAAATATCCAAAGCGGCTTTTGAGCGAGGATACTGCGGATCGGTTTGATCATCAGTCCAGTGTAAAACCACTTCGCCTGGGCGAGCAAAACAGCATATATTATCAATGTGTCCGTCGGTCTCATCCATGAATACGCCGTCTGGCAACCAGATAAACTGCTGCACATTTAAATATTCAGCCAGTAATGCTTCTATCTGTTCACGAGTCAAATCTGGGTTGCGGTTGCTGTTAAGTAAACATTCAGCCGTGGTCATGCAGGTGCCTTCACCATCGACATGAATTGAACCACCTTCAAGAATAAGCGGAGCCTGATAACGCTCAAAACCATGCTGCGTAAGCATTTGTTGCGCGACTTGCTCGTCCTTATCCCATGGTGAATACAAACCACCGTTATCACCGCCCCAGGCATTAAAGCCCCAGTCAACACCTCGGCATTCGCCCTTGGCATTCACCACTACAGTAGGACCTGTATCGCGAGCCCAGCAATCGTTGCTATCTATTTCGACCAACGTAACGTGAGAAGGCATAACCGTTTTGGCCTCTGCCAAAAACGCCTTAGGTACCCCCATGTAAACTGGGGTAACAGCACCAATGGCATCGGCCACTTTAGCAAAGGTAGCCTGAGCATAAGCCCCTGCAGAGCGCCAGTTGTCAGGACGATATGGCCAAATCATCCACACAGCTTGCTGCGCCGCCCATTCGGCGGGCATGCTAAAACCATCTTGAGATGGTTTAGTGGTTAACTGCGTGGCATCCACATTCACGTTTGTCATGAATTTTATCTCCAGTAATGCTTAAAAACGATAAGGGTGAGCGCCCTAACATAGGACGACAGAATAGAAATACACCTAACATTAATCAAATAAACAAATCGAAATAGCGTATTCATCACGCGGATAGCTAGGCCGAAATTGCCACGTCCTACTAGGTGAGTTTTAGCTTCGTTGAAATATGACTGTATATCATATCATTTAAGACTGCTTGCGCTAAATAGTTGTATGCATAGGATAGATAAGAATTTATACGATAAAATGCTTGTAAGTTTATTGCACATTAGATGAGTGAAATTACTTTAGGGCAGAAACGGAGTTAGTTTTCTCGACCAGGAAATGGACAAATTCAACTTTGAACTTTGAACTTTGAACTTGAGGACGTTGAAGACTCTTTAAAAAGAATCCATCAACCTGACAGGCCTTTCATGCATATCTGACCTATATTGATATTGGAAATGTCATAGTGATGTCGGCAACATCATTGACCATGTGCTTTAAGGCATCCTGCCTATCAGATTGCTAATTCTTTTATAAACAGTAAAGAAGGGATGGCTGTTGATCCCCTCTTGGCCCGTGCAGGGTGGAACCTTGCGATCGACTCTTGTTTCTAACATTGATGTGGCCGCAGGCCATAAAATCTAAACAATAAAAGAAGAACTGGATTCCGGCTGATAAGCATTACCGGAATGACAAGATTCATAAATCAACAATGATTAAACCTTAAGTCGCCACATATCAAAAGCTTCTTGGCAAAGCTGTTCTCTAAACTTAGGGTGGGCAATGTCGATAAGCGCACGGGCTCGTTCTCGTAACGATTTACCGCGTAAATAAGCGGTTCCATACTCAGTAACAATATAGTGTACATGCGCACGGGTGGTTACCACGCCAGCGCCTGGCGATAAAACGGTGGCAATCCGCGACACGGTGCCATTAGCCGCAGTACTGGGTAATGCGATAACAGAACGGCCACCTTCAGAAAGCCCCGCGCCGCGTATAAAGTCCATCTGACCGCCTACACCGGAATATATTTGAGTACCCAATGAATCAGCACAAACTTGCCCTGAAATATCGACCTGCAGTGCTGAGTTTATCGACATCACATTAGGGTTTTTACGGATAATAGCCGTGTCATTAACCTGCTCAATATCCATGAATATTACCGATGGGTTGTCATCAACAAAATCATAAAGTCGTTGGCTACCTAATGCAAAGCCTGTCACTGTCTTGCCGGGATGGACTTTCTTACGGCTATTATTGATCACGCCAAGCTCGACCAAATTAAGCACGCCATCAGAAAATAACTCAGTGTGAACGCCTAAATCTTTATGTTCGGTTAAGCACGCCAGCACGGCATCTGGAATAGCGCCAATGCCCATTTGTAAGCAAGCGCCATCAAGTACCAATTTGGCCACATTCTGGCCGATGGCCAAGCTTATCGCATCACTTGGGGCGAATAGGTGTTGTGGTAGCGGCATGCTCTGCTCATACACGGCAGCGAACTTATTGTAATGAATAAAACCGTCACCATGGGTGCGAGGCATCATGGGGTTAATGTGAGCAATGATTTTTCCCGCCATTTGGCAGGCTGCTAAGGTTGCCTCAACCGATATGCCTAAAGAACAGATACCATGTTTATCTGGCGGGGAAACTTGAACGATGGCGGTGTCGATATGCTGTTCGCCGGAACGAAACAACTTGGGCACCTCAGAGAGAAAAATTGGCACATAATCGGCATCACCTTGTTGTAGCAGTGACCTTGTGGGTGAACCAGTAAAAAAGCAACGATGGCGAAGATGATCCCTTAAACGGGGATCACTTAGCGACTCAGCGCCCTCGGTATGCAACTGCAATAATGTTAAACCATGCTTTGTTAACGCATGTTGGGCTAATGCATCTAGCAGTAATTTTGGCGTTGCCCCCATCGAATGAGTCCACAAGGTTTCACCGTTTTCAATTAAGGATACGGCCTCTAAAGCACTGCTACAAATAATTGGTTTCATTAATATTACTCAAGGTAATTAAGCTATTTGTAGTGTAAGCGGTAAATTACCCCTTTAATAGTGTTGACGATGGTAACGTTGAACTAGCACAAAATAGTGGAGAAATTGAGACATATAGGACGTTAATTGATAATAAGTGATGTCTAACTTACGGCTGCTTCAGTTAATCAAAACGACTCTTTAACGCCAATCACAATATCGCCGCCGTTATGCTCAAAAGGATAAAAAACCAACATAATTACAGGGAATTATATAACACTGCCCTCGCTAGCTTTTTAGCCATACAGGTTGTACGGATAAATTAACTGAGAGATTGCGAGGAAGGGCTGAAGTTTAACTCAGCCCTCATCAATAAAAACGTTAGGCTATTTTAAATGTCGCCACTTGACGTTGCATTGAACGAGCCAGTGATTGTAAGTCGTTGACAGAATGGGTGAGTTTTTCAGTCGCCGCTGATGAGGCTTTAGTAATATCATTTATTGCGATGATACTTTTATTGATGCTCTCAGCCACATAGGATTGTTCTTCTGCAGCGGTAGCTATTTGGGTATTAAGCTCATTGATACTGTCGACCGAAGTGACAATTTCACTTAGCACAACACCTGCACTACTCGTTTTATCGTTGGCATTATTAACTAGAACCAAGCCCTCATCCATTGAAGAAACCGCAAGCACGACACTTTTTTGTAACCCGCCAATCATGGTTTCAATTTGCAGTGTTGAGTCTTGAGTACGCTTAGCTAGAGTACGAACTTCATCAGCAACAACAGCAAATCCTCGACCTTGTTCACCGGCTCTTGCTGCTTCAATGGCGGCGTTTAGGGCTAAAAGGTTAGTCTGCTCGGCAATACCTTTAATGACACTTAACACTTGACCAATGTTTTGACTTTCTTTAGCGAGATGAGATATCACCTCCGCCGTGGTGCCAATTTGATTAGATAACTGCGATATACTGTCGATTGAATTTCGAACAATAATATTACCATTTTCAGCATGATCATTAGCTTGTTTCGCCTGTTCAGCAGCAAAATTGGTACTTTGAACGACTTCAGCCACTGTTGCGGTCATTTCATTCATAGCCGTTGCAGTTTGTTCTGACTCATCTTGCTGCTGTATCATTCTATGGTTAGTGTCTTCTGTGAAACGCTGCAACTCTTCTGATGAAATATTGATGGTATTAGCGGCATCTGAAATTGATTCGATAATGCTTCTTAGATGGGTGATAACGCCTGTAAGGCTCGTTGAAATCATGCCTAATTCATCATCATTATAAGGAGTAAACACTTGGGTTAAATCTGAGTTTTGCTTGATGAGCTTTAGTTTCATCAAAATATCAGTCACAGGCCTCATCACACTGCGCAGCACCCAAATGGTTAACACGACACTGATAACAACTGCACATAACGTAAAGAAAATAAATAACTGAACTGATGATTGGTATATATCTTGAGTTAATCGCCATTCATCGCCTGCTACTTTTATTTGCAATGACACTAATTCGGCTATTTTACCGCTAATGGGATCAATTACGCCATATAAAGGCATAATATCATCGGTCAATTGACCTGAAATATTCCCCGACATGTTTTGCAGTTTATTGATAAGAAAATCAATTCTCTCATCCGCAGGACCAAACATATCATTGGCTTCAATACTAAGTTGGCTCTCTTTGGGTGTTAACGTAGTGGCTAAATATTTTTTCCACAGGGTATCAATATTACTTTTTGCACTCATTAATGTCTCAGCAGCATCTTGAGCGGTTGAGCCGCCAGCATTGGCTTTGTTTATTGCATCAATGACTAAGACAGCATAGTCATCACCAATGATTTTTAAATCTTCTAATGGCACCACCCGATCAGAATAGATCCTCATCACTCCATCTTCGATTTTCCCCATCATATTGACAGCAATGCCACAAATTATGATGAGAATGGCTAATGGAATTAACGAACTAATGAGCATTTTTTGTTTAATTTTAAAATTCAGCATAATAGACCACCAAGTAAAAATAAATTAACTATAAAAGCTCGATCAATCCTTGGAGGAACTTTACGATGAAAAACAATAACCAATGCAAATGTTACAATTATGTTATTGAGAATTTTAATGTAATATAAAATATAACTCCAATCAAATATATAAATCACATTTTTATGCCTATACTCATCGATATATATGATTTTGTTCAAGGTATTAAAAATCTGTAAACTAAATTTTTTAAATAATGATAAAACGATTCAACACGACAAAAATAAGTTGGAGAACTTAGAATCTTGGTCTTATAAAAAACACTTTGCAGATATGCGCAGCTAAATCAGCAACAAGCAGTTTACGTTAAAGTTAACTAGCAACCAAAAGCAACGATAAACACAAACAACTCGATAACTTTAAGCTTACAATTCAATATATTAGCTAAAATAAATGAAAAAATATAATTATCGTTATCGAGAATTTACTTTAACTGACTAAAATTAAATAATTACTTTGGATCGAGTCCAAGATATACAGTTAACGAGATCACCGATCGTTTACTATATAATTGATTAAATAGTAAAAATATATCAGCACATCTAAATGAATAAAATATTACTCGTGATGACTTTTTAATAATTTAAGTATAAACGAAACGGTTTTTATGAGACGTTCAATTACTCAATCATTTTATTCGCAGATTAAATCATCAAAAAGATGAATTATTCAACTTCACGGCAAGCAACCGAGAAACCCTATCACAATCGTAAATATGCATTCCTAAATCAGTATGTTACCGTACATAGTGCTAATTTAGATTCAGCGCAATCAAAAATTATGCAATGACAATCAAGTGAATAAGCCTAAATCGGGCGACAATGAATAGGCCGTCTGATTTTCCCCTTTAGAATAACTGAGGTGAGATATGGATGTATCTAACGCGTCGAGACGGACCTTTATAAAACAATGTGTTATTGGCGGGGTCGCGGTATATTCCGCGCCTTTACTGTGGGAAATGAGTCGGGCCAATGCGTCCATCATTTCGCCTGAACTGGCTGCACAATGGCAAACTCAGGTTAGCGGCCAATCTAAACCCAAATTTCGTAACGACGGTATTGCTAAAGTCACCGGTCAAAAAGTTTATGGTCGTGACTACCGGGCAATGGACATGGCAGGCTGGCCAAAACAACAAGGCTACGCGTTTATCTTACGCGCTGCAGATGCATCCCATGTCTATCAAGGGTTCTCCCTCGACCACCTCCCGGCTTCAGCTAAGCCTTATAAAGTCATTACTGCAGCAGACCTTGCCCGCGACAAAGTTAAATTGCCTGAGTTTTACGGTGACAATATGTTATTGCCCGAGGGACAAACAGCAGATTATCTTGGTCATGCGGTAGCCATATTATTATTTGATAGTTTCCCTGCATTTAAACAAGCTAAGTCATTGTTGCAGTTCGACAATACCTTATTGCGCTTTGGTGAAAAAACGCCCTTTGTTTCAGACACTAAAGACCCTTATGCCAGCTGGCGTCTTATTCGGGTTGAAGGCGAAAATGGTGCCCGTGAAGATACTTATAGCCCACTACACGATGGACTATTTTTCCCCAGCGTTAAGCACCACAAACCGGTATGGTCAGGTGATGCTAATGCTCAAGGCTCGGTTTCTGAGCGCGGGCTGTATTATGCTGGCGAGATAGAAAAACAGATTGCGAGTGCCAAAGCAGATCAACAGTGGCAAGTATTAGAGCGCGAATATCGCACTCAAATCATCGATCCTATGATGATGGAGCCAGAGGCCTTTAATGGCTGGTTTGATGCCAGCAGCCAAACCTTTCATACCGTTATTACCTCTCAGTCGCCGCAAGACTTTCAAGAGATGGCCGTACACATGCTGTCATCTGGGCCATTGGCTGACAAAGTCAAAAATCTAGTAGTGCATTCTCCTTATATTGGTGGCGGTTTTGGCGCTAAAGATCACTCAATATTCCCGTATTATGGCGTGTTGGCAACCATTTACGCCAACGGTCCGGTTCGGTTAGCTAACGACCGCTTCGAGCAATTTCAATCCGGTCTTAAGCGTCATCCTTTCATCATGAAAAGTCGTTTAGCCGTTGATAAAGCAACCTTGAAAATTCAAGCGTTAACCTCACAGATGACAGTTGATGGCGGTGGTCGAGTTAATTTCAGCCCATCGGTCACCTCTGTTGGGGCGACGGCAATGCAAAGCATTTACTACACCCCACGTAACGATATTATCGCCACATCTTATGCGTCACGTAACCCTGATGCAGGCTCGATGCGCGGTTACGGTACATTGCAATCGATGACCGCAATGGAAGGCATGATCCACGAGATGGCTGCTGAGTTAAAGGTTGATCCCTTTAAGTTACGCGCGGCTAACGTGATGGAATCAGGACAGCGTAATACTCAAGGTGCTATCCCTAATGGCACGCTTAGATACCGTGAAATGCTCGACATGGCCGAACTAGACCCAGTGTGGCAAAACCGTGCAGATAATAAAGCGCGTTATGAGGCTAAAAACCCAGGCATGCGTTACGGCGTTGGTTTTGGTATTGCGACGAAAGATTATGGTACCGGTGCTGCAGCACCAAGTGCGGCGGTTAGATTATCTAAAGACGGTAAAATAACCTTAGAAATTGGTTTTATCGAAATGGGTACTGGTACTCAAACGTCACAAGCCGTGGTAGTCAGCGAGTCATTAGGTAGTTTTGCTCATGAAGTGAAACTTGCTGAGATAGATATTTGGGATGCAATGCAATTAGTGCAAACCGACAATCCATACATTATTTCGCAGCAGCGCCAAGATGAAATGACGGCAAATCCACGTTGGACACCGGTTAAAGCCATGGCATCGTCGGCATCTATGTCGGCATATTATCAAAGCCATGTCACTCGTATTGCCGCCGATATTATTTATCGTCACGGACTCTGGCCTGCTGCGGTGTCTATTTGGAACGAGTTGTATTTCAACACCCCAATGGGCAAAACTAATCTCAATCACTCTCGTGACGGCCGCTGGACTGATGGCAAGCTTACCGCTATGGGATTCCCGCCGCTTTCAATCGACATTCTCGCTAAACGAGCCCACGATTTAGGCTTAGTGGTTGGCGTAATGGGTCATGCCTTTAACCGTTGGGCTTGGGCCGAAGCTGATTTTGAGATTTTCGGTACCAAAGAACGCATTGCACTGGATGCATTGGCACTGCAATACGGCGAGGGTGACAAGTATCATGGCAGCGCGGATCGCAAAGCCCGCATGAGTTCAAACGGCTATCACTTAATCGATCGTCAAGCGATGAGCTATCCTAAAGCCGAGCTGAATAACGCCATGGTGACTTACTACGCTCCATGCGCCACTTTAGTAGAAGTAGCCGTTAATGAAGGTAATGGCGAAGTCAGTTTATTGAGCTCTCATACCTGGTTAGAAGCCGGTAAAGTGATTGTGAATGAGTTAGTTGAAGGCCAAATTCAAGGCGGTCTTGCTATGGGAATTGGCCATGCATTGCATGAAGAATTACCCCCATTTGAAGCCGGCGCTGGTAATGGCACCTGGAATATAAATCGTTATAAGGTGCCGTTAGCGCGACATGTTGGTGTTTGGAGCCAGCGACATACTATTTTACCGCAGTTGTCCGAAACCGATCCTAGCCGCGGCATCGCCGAAGTGGTGATGATACCTGTTGTTTCCGCGCTGGTTGAAGCCGTTTACCAAGCTACCGCAGTGCGTTTTTACGAACTACCAATGACAGCGAAAAAAATCAAGGAGGCCATGGCATGAGCCAGTCAATTAAGTTAACCATAAATAACCAAGCTGTGGGCCCGATTGACGTTGGCGATGGCATCATGATGATTGAGTTTTTGCATGAGTATTTAAACCTCACCGGGACTAAATTTGGTTGCGGCGCGGGTGTATGTCATGCCTGCACGGTAATCGTCGATGACGAACAAGGTATGAGCGAATCGGTTCGTACTTGCATCAATGGCGTCGAGCGTTTCAATGGCAAATCGATTCGCACTATTGAAGGTCATGCTAAGCAAAATGCCCAAGGTGAAATCACTGCACTTAGCCCTGTACAGCAAACATTTTTAGAACATTTCTCGTTTCAATGTGGTTGGTGTACTTCAGGCTTTGTCAATGAATCGACTGCACTGATTGAACGACTAGAGCGTAAACCTATAGCCAAAGATCAAGTTGAGCAAGTCATTGAAGATGCCTTGGGCGAACACGTCTGTCGTTGTACGGGTTATGTAAAATACTATGCGGCGATCAAAGATTTGATCCTCAAGACAGAGGGGCTAACCCTGTCATGAAGCCATTATATCAATGTAACTTAAGCCGTTTAATAAAGGCGCAAAAACATCTCCGCCAAAATCTTTTACTCAGCTTAGGCCTAAGTTTAGGCTTGGGTTTGTTCGCCTGTTCCAGCAGCGCGGCTGATAAGGCGAGCAATAACAGTAGCGATATCGAACGTGGGGCTTATCTGATGAAGATAGGCGACTGTGTGGCTTGTCATACCGCGGTAGGCGGACGAGAGTTAACCGGTGGACTGCCGTTCGAAACCCCGTTTGGGGCGGTATTCTCAACCAATATCACCTCAGATAAAGATACCGGAATTGGCAAATACAGTTATGACGAATTTTTTGATGCCATGCATCACGGTGTCGGTATTAACGGTAATTTGTACCCCGCTATGCCCTACACGTCTTATAGCCTGTTAACCGATGAAGATACCAAAGCGATTTATGCCTACTTGATGAGCACCAAACCCATCAAGCAAGCTAATCTCGACAATGATGTATCCTTCCCTTTTAACGTTCGATTTGGTCTCAAGGCGTGGAACTTAATCGCTCATGATGCTGAAAAATTTGCCCCCAAGAAAGACAAAAGTGAGCCCTGGAACCGAGGTAATTACTTAGTCAATGCGCTAGGCCATTGTGGTGAATGCCATACTCCTCGAGACAGCTTATTTGCCATGGAGCAGGATAAGCATTTTCAAGGCGCCGTTATCGAGGGCTTAGAAGCATCAGATATTACCCCTGCTGAACTTAACCGACAAAACTGGACTCATGACGATTTAAAGTCTCTGTTTACTGAAGGTTATTCTCGTAAAGGTACAGTATTTGGTGGCATGTATCCTGTGGTATACCACAGCTTTAGTCACTTAACCGATGCCGACATGCATGCAGTAAGCAATTACTTACTTGATACTGACGAGACTGTAGAAGCCAAACCACTGACCTTTAACGGCCACCAGCGTGAATTACCAGGATATAACCTATACATGGGATATTGCGCTGGATGTCATGGTCAAAATGGTGAAGGTCGACCTAATGTTGCTCCGGCAATGGCCGGTAACGCCACATTAGATAAAGCCAGCCCGCACAATATTGTTGCGGTAATGCTTAAAGGTATAAAGAGCCAACATTACAATACCACCACCAGCTTTTATGCCATGCCTGGTTATGCCGATGAGTTAAGTGATGAACAGCTTAAAGACTTAAGCAATTATCTGCGCGTCACATGGAGTAATCAGCCAGGTGATGTAGATTTGAATACAATTAATGATTTAAAAGAAGTGATATTCGAACGCGATTAACCATTTGAGTCCGTTGTAGAATATCCGTTTAAGCAAAAGCCGACATTTGGTCGGCTTTTTCGTTTCACTAACGATTAATGGCAAAACTAACGCCATAACAAGGTTTACCCAACGAGGTTACAACACATCGTTAAGGTCTTGTATTGCATCAATCACCATACCCGTACCAATGCTAATCAACAGCAAATCAGTCCCAACACGGACAATCTTTTGTCCTTCTGGCGTACGACCTAGCTGAACAGTAAGCGCTGATGGTACATCGTAGTAAACAACATCAGCAGGTAACGAGTAGCCTTTTCGCCATTGCTTAGCACTGCCCGGTGGTTGGCAACGATTGTGTTTTTTGGCTAATCCTGGTGGACAATGCTTAGCATCACGGTTGGTATAATAGTAATTATTAACGATGACTTGGCGATCGTTACTAAAATAGGTCTGATAAGTTTCTTCCTGTTCGTGATCATGCTTCTTGTCATGCTTTTTTTCATGTTTTTCAGATTTATGTTTACCGCTATTACCATGCGAGTCGTTGTCTTTAGCAACGCTGTAACCGGAAGCACACACCATTAAGGTGCTGATAATGATGAGAGGTAGTATATGTCGATTCATAAAATGGATTCCTTTGCGATTAAATAGGCGCTTGTCATAATAGTTAACCAGCGATATGCCTGACCGTTAAAAAAACCAATACTATTAATATTACGGTTGATATGGGTGCAAAGGTAGTTGTATTGCGCTCTATTGTCGACACTAATCTATATTATTGTTAATTAATGTTCGCGTAGAATCGTTACTTTTGTTTCAATACCAATTGTGAAAACAACACCTTATTCGTTCCGCATAACCCCAGCAATATTTGATGTTTTAATCCTTATGACGTTACTCGTTAAGACTTTTTTATCGATGATAAAGGGACACAGAAAAGCAGCGAATATACAAAAAATTGATAAACAAGAGTGCGTTTGCCCCTTTAGATTTTAATAATACCGTTAACACCCAACGATTACCGTTGTGATGACAGGCTCTCCAGTACTCTGCCAGTGATACTGAAAGTAACAACTGGTTGCAATAACTTCGGCTGCAGTAGGCTCTGCAAGGGCAAGTGCACTTTTGGGGGCTGCAACAACAGCATAGCTGCTATTAGATGTAAAAATGCGATATGACCAATCATTCATTTCTAACCCAGCCGCTTTAAAGATTTCTGACGACGTTGTATAACCGGCATTAAAACCGCTACCACTAGTATTGGCCGCTGCGGCCCAAGGTTGGTAATGACTGCCTTTAACACCCGAGAATTCAACCGTATCTGTAAGCGCATTGCCTGAGGTTAATGTTTTTGTTTTAAATAACATCACTGCTGTTTTAATTGAGCCTGTGGCACCTTTGATTGCTGCAATATGTGCATCTGTTTTTAAATTAATAAACTTAGGCGCTGCGACAACAGCCAATACGCCAAGAATAATAATGACAACGACAAGCTCTATAAGGGTGAAACCGGATTGACGAGAGGAAACGATACTGCGGTTAAGTTTGATCATATGATGAATGCCTCCTGATACAGTAAACAAACTGCTCAGCTAGAAAGAGTTTACTTAAAACAATTACATGAGACGTTATTTTAACCTAAACACGAGCTTAAGTTATAGAGGCTTTCATCATAGTTTTGCGTATTGAGCCTTGTTGTATTGAGCCTGTTGTATTAAGCCTTGTTTAGCACCTAGGTTATTTAGCCTTTAATGCCTGTTGCGAAAATAAAATACCATCCCAGCCATGTTGCATAAACTGACGAATATTTTGATGATCCGTCCCTTGCGGCGTCGCCACAACATCTCGGTAATGTTGGCCAAACATAGCCAAGGTTTGTTGCACCGTTAACTGATGAATTTGCCCAAACGCAAACACCTTACAAGAACCAGAATTTTCTCCAGCTTCATTAAGCTGATCACCATTTTTAAATGCACTTATCGTGAAGTCATACTGGCCATCAATGACAGCCATAGTCTCTTCAAAACGGATAGTATCTGCTTGCGATGTTAGCGATGAAATAAACGGGTTAATAGCCGTTGATGGCATAAAATTGGCCCTGCCTTAATTTAAAGTTAAAGTTAAAGTTAAAGTTAAAATAAAATAAAATTAAAAGAAAAATAAACAGTAAAACTCCCGACACTATAGTTCGAGACCTTATCAAAATGATCACATTTACTATAGTGAAAAAGACTCAAGCAAACGATTAAAAAGCTCAAAAGCAAAGCGAGGCCCATACCCTCTGTAACTGCCTACTACAATGTTAAATTCAATAAAGTTTGCAAGCATAGACCATCGACACTTAATCCAACTTTAGTGCAGTAAAATCTGGCCGTGGTAACCTTTCCAACTTACTGTATAAATACATCACCACCAACGACAATAATGCGCCGATGATAAACAACCAATATCCACCAAGATGATCCAGTATAATCCCGCCGCCCAGCGGCGCAAATGCAAACCCCAAATCATAAAATGAAGCTGCGCCAAAGTACGCGCCACGTAAATGTTTAGGGGCTAGCCTGTCAATGTGCACGTTCATCGTTGGGAATAAAATGGTTTCTGCTAGGCTCATAACAACAACAGCGCCAATCCAGCCCCAAAACAAATCAATGGGGTTATACGCTAACCAAACTTGTGAACAAACCAACAGCATCAATCCAAACTGAATCCGATGCACCAAACTGTAACCAGCCATTAATCTTAACAATAAAAATTGGGTCGAGATAATGACTAAGGCATTGGTAAAAATCATTGCAGAAATCAGTGTTAATAAATCGGGGGCATTTGAACGAGTAAGATATTGGATCAGCGAACTGTCCATTTGCGCGTAAATAAACATACACAAAATGTTTGCAAAAATAAGCCCTTGCAGTAATTTATCTTGCCATAAAATCGACATTATTTGCTTTCGATTCATCATAGCAGGTTTACGCTTAACAGCAGCTGTTGCATCGCCCATAACTGGAATGAGTCCATCTGCAACCAGCTCTGGAGCCGATGAATGAGTCTGGCGAGCTTGATGCCTAAAACCCCAAAATAATAACCCCAATAAAGCAGCAAAAGCCGCAGCGGTAATGTAAAAACTCGATTGTTTTCCGGTTAAGCCCAACCATATTCCTAACATTGGCCCTACGGCGCAACCTACGTTAACGATAAAATACAGTGATTGCATCGCCAACTCACGGGTTTTAGGATCGTCAATAATGTCGCCAATGGTGGCAGACGTTAGTGGCCGCCATATTGCAGTCGCAATAGAACACAGAGTCATGACGACAACATAGCCTTTGACGGAATCGACTTGCGCCAGTAATGAAAACGAGATGATATAAAGCACACCGGTAAAGTACATTAGCTTGTGGCGGCCGATTCGGTCTGACAGTGCACTACCAATAAAGCTGGTAAATACCGATATAATCGCAGCACTCGATAGTACTAAACCCACTTCTGTGGCGCTTAAAGCAAATTTTTCATACAAAATGACAGCCAAAAATGGCCACACCATGTAATAACTACCGCGAGTAATAAACGAGCCAAATAACAGTATCCACATTAATCGTGGAAATTGCTTAAACCGCGCTACAGAAATATCGCTATGCACTTTTTATCCTTAAAGAGTGATGCTGAAATAGATTATGACAGACTAAATTGATGGGGTTGTTATAGAGCTAATCCTAACGGCATTTGCGCGGATGAACCACTATTTATTGCCTAATCCTATGTTATTACTGATCATATAAGCTAATAGCTGTTTTTCATCGGCTCTATTTGACAGCGATAATCCTTGAACCACACCTTGTTGATCACTTTGGTTACGGTGCTGCCCTAATTTTTGCTTACCTTGTAACTCATCGATGACAATCTTAAAACCAACAATGCCCTTGGCTAGTTTTTGTTGGTAATCATCGGCAATAAATCCACCACTTTGTAGTAATGAAGGTTCATATTGTTGGATGGTAGATTCGAATACTTGTGCGGTGGTCGCATCATCAGTTAATTCAATAATGCCTTTTGCATGTACTACGCTGTAATTCCAAGTCGGAACCGCTGGATAGGAGTCATACCAAGTGGGTGAGATAATACCAATTCCAACAATTATGTGACATTTCAGAGTCGCTCAGGTTTTTCAGTTTGCGGCGCATTGTTGAAAGAATGGTCGTTCCCTTATAAAACAATGCAACAAAAAAGTGGAAAGCCTGAGAGCCTCCCGCAGGGCGGGTTTCAGCACTCTCTATGCTACTTAATAAAATTTTGACGTAGAACAACTATGCCTGCAATCTTATTACTTGCCTATAGAGTGCTGAATTCCCGCTGAATGGCCAAATAATTGTTGGAGTTGGTATCAGCGTGCGGGCCATTGAAAATACAAAGGACTCTAGTACCCGCAACACTTTTCCAATGCGGATTACTACGAGCAAAATGGCCATACAAGGTACCATTTTCACCCTCCGAGGCAATGAGTAATAAAGGCAAGTGCGAGCCCTCTAAATCGTTAGACACAACAGTCGCAAAACCATATTGGTTAATAAACTGATGGATTAACTCTCTGACTCCCATATCCCACTTATCAGGCACTTGCATCATTCACTCTTTACTAAAATAGTCTATAAAGTCTTTATAGTGAATCTGACGAATAAATGCCATCGTTTTATGGGTTTGTAGCGATTATTACAAATGGCCTACTTTGACCAAAATCACCGTGTCTTGCTCCACATACGGATTATGCTGACTTAAATGCGGACTACGGATCCACGTACCTGCAGGATAGCGACCCTGTTCATCGATAAACTCTCCGCTAATAACATAGATTTCTTCGCCGCCAAAATGACGGTGCGGTTGAAAATGTGTCCCCGCAGGCCACTTAACTAATGCAGTCGACTCAGTACCATGTTGGTGTAGCGGCATAACCTGCAACTGACCATGACCCGGCAACCATTCTGTCTCATTGGTATTAATGGCCACTTGTTGTGAGTCTGTAGGTTGAAACTGGTGCAGCTTAACCAACAACGTACAACCTTCTACGCTAAATGGCGCATGGACAAAACCTTCAGGATTACGCAAATACGTGCCTGCAGGATAGTCACCGGTTTCATCAGAAAACACCCCGTCGAGCACTAAAATCTCTTCGCCTAACGGATGAGGGTGTGAGTTAAATTTAGCACCAGCTTGATAGTTTACAATGCTGGTCGCATGACCACGCTCTGCTTCTTCACGCGCTAAGCGTTTACGTAATACGCCCGCTGCGGGGCTATTTTGCCATTCAAGATCGGCAGTGTTAATCACCACTCGTTGGCTAAAATCCATGTTTAACATATTGCTACCTTACAACCGTTTAATTGCCATTAGTGTAAGGCTTTAACAATCGATAAAACAGCAGGTACTTTATGGTACCTATAGATATTAATAAGCCAATATTAAAAGTGTATTGATAAAAAAAGCCCATTCAACAAAGTGAATGGGCGTTAATTGTGGTCATTCAGCAGTTAAATACTGTTATTCAGAATCGCTTGGCGTTGTTTTTTATAGGCTTTAGCCGATGCAGGGATCGGTGTTGTACGCCCGGTTTCTAGCCAGTTCTTTAATCGGTTGGCATCTGCCATGTGGGTGTATTTACCAAATGAGTCCAGTACCACAAATGCCACTTTACGCTTGTTCATTTCAGTTAACATCACTAAACAATGGCCCGCTTTATTGGTAAAGCCCGTTTTGGTTAATGCAATATTCCAATTGTTTTTAAATACCAGTTTATTGGTGTTTTGAAAATCTAAGGCATAACGTGGTGATTCAAAGTTAACGTGCTTTTTAGTGGTCGAGCTCAGCTTGCCTAATAACGGATACGTTTGACTGGCTTTAAGCAATAATATGAGATCGTTAGCGCTAGATACATTGTCAGGTGACAAGCCTGTTGGTTCAACATAACGGGTTTGGCTCATGCCCAGTGCGGTCGCTTTGTCGTTCATTGCACGCACAAAAGCCTTAAATCCACCTGGATAATTATGTGCAAGTGAGGTCGCGGCACGATTTTCTGACGACATTAATGTTAATAGCAACATGGTTTCACGAGTCACCACGCTGCCTAAACGCACTCGTGAATAAATATTGCGCATCACAGGTGAGTCAGTAATTTTTACTGAGATTTTTTCATCTAATGCAAGCTTGGCATCCAATGTCACCATGGCAGCCATTAACTTGGTCACTGAGGCAATAGGCACAGGTTGATTTGGATTACTTGAATATAAAACTTCATTGGTGGCTAAGTCGACCAACATAGCACTACCGGAGGCTAACTCTTGTTGAGGTTTGATTTGCACAACTTGTGCTGCAAAAGACATTGGGCTGCTCAACGAAGTTGAACATAATAAAGCGCAGGCAAAAAAGAAACGAAGTTTCATTAACATCACTTGAAAAATAAACCTAATAAGTCCACTGAGTATACGATAAAGGATTAGACCGACAATAGATAAATAATCACTATTAGTAAGTTTTTAGTGAATTTGGCGCAGTTTGAGTCAAAAGCATTCGCAATGACTCATCTCAATCCGGCTCAAGCTAAGTGATAAACAGCTAAACGATAACCCTGCATTCGCCAAGCGAGCTATTTTAGTCATAGTGTTGGCAATCGATTAGTGAGGTCTTTGTTATTGAATAAAGGGCACAAGAAGATGAGCTTCAGCACAGATAACGCTTTTTGTTGTCTTCATGTTAAGATTGAATAAGTCGTTTAAAAAGAGAGTATAGATGGACATTAACTTGCGTTTTTTTAGTCGATTAAACCCATGGCTCAATAGCTTATTGACCTCTAAAGCTACCCTAAAAACAGAGGCTGATGAAGCGCAAAAAGGGCAGATGTCGCTCAAGACTATCGCCAACCAATATCCGCTTCAAACTCGTCGGGGTCCAATTACTCAGGTGATGCTATATCAGTCACTTTATGCCAGTGATGATTTCGTTGGCCGAGAAAAACAACTCAAGCAAATTACCGATGTGATAAACCAATGGCGTAATCATCACGGCGAAATCAGTGCCATTGTCTCGCCTGCTGGAGCTGGAGGATCATCTTTTTTAGGCCAACTGCCGCCTTTACTGCAAACCATTATCGCCGAAGACACTAAAAAAGCACCGATGCCTGACGTAAAACCGTTGCCGTCCAAGTGGCTATTGATGAGTTTTTATCAAGCGCCATTAGGCGCAAATGACGCGATAGCCCATGTTTGTTATTGTTTTGGTATTACGCCACCAAACACCATCACCGAAACGATTGCCGCCATCAACCAGCAACCACCACAGTTAATTATGATAGATGATATGCACAAGCTGATGTTGAGAGTGATGGGAAATAATCAAGCCTTGGTAACCTTTGCAACTATCGTGATGGAAACGCGTAAACATCATTGTTGGATCATAAGCTGTGAAATATTTGCATGGCAACGATTAAGTGCACAGTACCAAATTCATCACTTTATTAAGCATGTTTTTCAGCTCGATTATTTCAGTGAAACCGAATTAGCCACAATACAAACAAAGCATCTGCTTGATTTAGGGTTAATCAGTAACGACGTGATGACCAAAGAAACCGCTACTGCAGCCGATAAAAACACCAAAAAAAACACTGCACAGCAAGCTGAACAAACCAACAATAATCAAGCGGATATTGTAAATCCTTATAAAGACCAGCTAAAACAGCTGTACACTATCAGCCAAGGGCACCCCAAATTAGCATCATTGTTGCTACAGTATTCTCTCGCGCACCAAGTCGATATCGGTTCGGATAATAGCTCAAATAGTCGTTCAAATAATGGCATTGATATTTGCCGCATTAACTCATCTGTATTGCAACAATGCCAAGACAATGACCTATTTTCATTAGCAGAAATTTATGTTCATGGTGGCTTACGAGTGAGTCAGCATGCACATATTTTTGTCATTACGATTGAACAAAGCAGCTTGCAGTTAGAATATTTAGCTCGCCAAGGACTTATTATTGCGCAATATTCACAACAAGATTTTGCCGAGCATTTCTACTTTATTACTCCAACCTTAAGTAAAATTGTCGCCAGCCATTTGGTGAATCACAATAAGTTGTTTAATTAAACGAGGCGACTATGGAAGATTCCCGTAAAGCATTACAAGCATTTTTAGAGATCATTTCGTTTGACCGAATAATCAGTATTTTACTGCTGTGTCTAATGGCGTGGCTGTTATTGGTACTGATCCAATTTTGCTTAAATCAACTGAATAAAGCCTTGCCTAAATACCGCTTAATTTGGAATCGGTCATACCCTTTTGTGCGTTTATTTGTGTGGTTGAGTGTGATTGTTTATTCGATCGTTGGCATTATCGATCCACATGAGAACTTAATCCTCGCAGTGGTAGGTTCAATCAGTATTGTGGTGGGTTTAGCTACCCAAGAACCAGCCAAAAACATGATTGCTGGGTTTATTATTATGATCAACCCGCCTTATCGCGTTGGTGATATGGTAACGTTATCTGGACATTATGGTGAAGTCATTAAACTGGAATGGAGCGTAACTTGGCTGCGTACCTTTGATGATAATACCGTGATGGTGCCTAATGCTGAGGCGTTAAAAACTGCAGTATCCAATGCAAATAGCGGCGCTTTAGATGAAATGGTGGTAGTGAGTTTTACCATTCCAATGAATGCCGATCACAACAAAGCCATCGCGCTGGCCAGAGAAGCAACGCAATGCTCACCATATACCTTTTTAAATAAGCCCATTATTGTCAACTTAGGTAACGAGCACGACTTTGGCCAGTTTTTACAAACCATCACAGTCAAAGCGTATGTGATGGACGTAAGATTAGAGAAAAAGTTTATCAGTGACATCAATATCAGGGTATTAAGCGCATTTAAAAATGCCCAATTTTATGATGTACAACAAACGGTATTTCAGTAATTTACGCTATAATCGACTCAATTGTTAGATAACACTTTTTGATTGTTAAAATGGAGAATTTGCTATGACTCAAGATGAAATGAAGAAAGCGGCAGGTTGGGCAGCGCTGCAGTATGTCAAAAAAGACACCATCGTCGGTGTAGGTACAGGCTCTACAGTCAATCACTTCATTGATGCACTTGCCACCATGAAAGATGACATCGAAGGTGCGGTATCAAGCTCTGAAGCATCAACGAAAAAACTCATCGAACTCGGAATTGAAGTATTTGATTTAAACAGTGTTGATTTGATTGATGTCTATGTTGATGGCGCGGATGAGATTAACGACCGCATGGATATGATTAAAGGTGGCGGAGCTGCATTAACGCGCGAGAAGATTGTCGCGGCGGTAGCTAAACGGTTTATTTGTATTGTAGATAATACCAAACAAGTGCCCATTTTAGGTGAGTTTCCGTTGCCTGTTGAAGTCATCCCGATGGCACGATCTTATGTGGCGCGTGAGCTGGTAAAATTAGGTGGCGACCCCGTTTACCGTCAAGGCGTAATAACCGATAACGGCAACGTTATTTTAGATGTCTACAATATGAAAATTTTAGACCCTAAAGTGATGGAAACTAAAATCAACGCCATTGTCGGCGTAGTGACTAACGGTTTATTTGCTAACCGCGGTGCCGATGTACTACTAGTAGGCACCCCTGATGGCGTTAACACCATCACACTGTAAAAACTAAACCATTCGCTTGATTAACTTGAATGTTTAGCAACAGCACAAAAAAATGGCCTAGCATTACTGCTAGGCCATTTTTTTATCTGTTTTAGTCTCTATTTTAGTACCTGTTTTAGAACCTGTTCTGCAATGACAACGAATTACACTGTGAACTGGCTCACCGCTTCATGCAGTGCTTTGGCTCGTACTCTCACATCTTCAGAAGCCGCGGCATTCTCTTCCGCTGCTTGCGATGATTCATCGGCAATATCACGGATAACTACCACGTTTTTACCCACCTCTGCAGCTACCATGCTTTGCTCTTCAATTGCCGCAGCTATTTGAGTACTCATGTCCATAATATTGGTCACGTCATTGGTAATGGTTCGTAAAACATCACCAGCGATGGCGGCTTGTTCAGCACTCTCCCGCCCTTGTTGTTGGCTTTCGTGCATAAGGTTAACAATAGAATGAGTTCGCGCTTGTAAGGTTGAAATGATGCTGGAGATTTCTTGAGTCGACGTTTGTGTTCGCAAGGCTAACGTACGAACCTCATCGGCAACAACCGCAAAACCACGACCTTGTTCACCTGCTCTTGCTGCTTCAATCGCCGCATTTAATGCTAATAAGTTTGTTTGATCAGCAATACCCCTAATCACATCAAGCACGCTGCCAATAGTGACACTGTCTCGTTCAAGCTCGGTAACCACACTGGCTGAATCGGCTAATTGCTTCGCTAGCAAGGTGATTTTTTGAACGGTGAGTTCTACGCCCTGTTGACCTGATTGAGCGTTCTCATGAGTTTGACTAGCCTTACTGGCCGCCAATTCAGTATTCTTGGCAATTTCGTCAATGGTAGCCCCCATTTCGGTAACGGCTGTAGCGACCATGTCGGTTTCATTAAGCTGGCGTAATACGCCTTTAGAAGCTGTCATAGCATTTCGAGACAGCTCTTGGCACGACTCATTCATTGCAGTAACCGACTCGTCCACTTGTTGAATCAATTCTTGAAAAGTCATGACCATTTGGTTGAAGTGATAGGCGATTTTCGATATTTCATCATTACCAGACTCATCACAACGCATTGATAAATCTTTACTTTTTTCAATTGAAGAAATTACATAGGTAATATCTTGCACCGGCTTAATAATGCTACGAATAATTAAATAGGTGAAAATACACAGTACTGCAGCGATTAACAAAAATATGCTTAAGCCAATAATGAAAGCCTGATTTTTACCATGTTCAATTTCGGCCAAGGTTTCCTCTCGCAGGGTAACGGTATCATTATCGGTTTGATGAATTTTATCCCGCAACTCGGCCATTTTACCGTCTTCGTCCGACAGACCAAATAGCACTTCTTTATTGACTAAATTGTTAAAATTCACTCGATAATCTTTAATATCTGCGCTCAATAGCTCTTTGTCAGAGAAGGACAAAGTAGACTGTTGTACTTGAGCTAAAAAACGGCCAATTCCATCATCAAAAGCTTGTACATATTTAGGATCACGACGGAGCATAAAGTCTTTCTCACTGCGACGCAGCTGAAGCATAGCCACCAGCAGGGCATCATCGGCATTGCCACTCAGCACAGTTTCGACTTTTTTAACTGCCAAACGCAAATCGCCATATAAACCTGACTCGGGAGTTAGCCCTATCTCAACTTTTAGCGCGATGAGCTCATGGAATATCGTTTTATAATCATTGAGGTTGTTTTCAAAATCATCTAAAGCATCAACATTCATATCTTGATGTTCTAGCGCAACACGTACTTCAGCCATATAAGCCAAAATATCATTCATGCTATGTTTAAATTTTTCAATATAAACAGTATCTGCACGATGGAGAAAATCCTTTTCTTCAGTACGTAATTCAAGCACTTTTTTTTCAATTTCAACAATACTGCTCGATGCGGTTGATAATTCCAACAGGACTGATTCAGAATAATTTTGTAACCCGAACATCGCGAGTACTGAGGAGATTGAAATGATCGAACTTAAAATAAGTTTCGAACGAATAAGCATATTTTCTACCACCCAAGAGTAAGATTTAACGTTATTGTTATTATTTTATGATCTGGCATGGAATTTAGATCAATCTTGCAACATCAGTATAGCAATTAGTTATCGGCAAACATGAATAAAGCTAAACTTTTTAAAAGAAAAGTGATTATTTATAAACACTCATATAAACCTTTTGCCGACTTGAGGCTGTCAAATAACTACACCATCATATTGGATATGTTGTGACATTAAGGATGCCACTATTAATCAGTCAAAAACCGAGCAATTAAGCCACTTAGTGGCACTTGACGACAGTCAGTTGGTCGCAATAGCGGTGACTGGCTGCAAACAGGCATTCCAGCAACTCTATCGGCGTCATCATAAACGGGTTTACGCCATTTGCTTTAGATTGAGTGGCCAAGCTCATCTTGCTGACGATATGACCCAAGCTTGTTTTATACGCTTATGGCATAAATTGGACCAATTCAGAGGCGACAGCCAATTTACCACCTGGTTGCATCGCTTGTGCGTCCGCCAAGCGATTAACGAACTAAAGGTACAACAATCGTGGTGGCGACGCTTTATACCGACAGAGCAACTTGAGCCGCAGGACATACCCACGGTTGCCTTTGATGAATATCACCAATTGGATAAGTGTATTGCCAAATTACCTCAACGGACTCGTATGGTATTTGTACTGTGTGCAATTGAAGGTTATCAACATAAAGAAATTGCCGCCCTACTCAACATTGCCGAGGGCACGAGTAAAGCGCAGTACCATAATGCTAAACAATTTTTACAGGAGATGCTTGCATGAACCCGTCACCGCAAGACCTCGATAGCCTAATCAAGTCATTGCCGCTAGAGATGCAACCTACAACCGATTTGTGGCCAGCGATTGCAGCTAAGTTACCACCTCAATCTCAGCAAAAAAAACATCTGGTTCGCCCTTGGCTTATCGCCGCTAGCGTTGCAGTTTTTTGTATGCTGACCATCCTGCTTTGGCAACGCCCAGAGGGTAATTCATTGCTGCCGCAAACTGCCACAATAACCTCAACCGCCCCAGGGTCGACATTGAATACTGAGGTAAGCCTAGTAACATCACCAACCCACACCCAGGCAACATTAGCTGAGACAACATTAGCTGAGCTAGTCGATCAAATAGCCATGACTCATCAGAGCCAACTGGATG
Source organism: Shewanella sp. SR44-4 (assembly GCF_014163715.1). Lineage (NCBI taxonomy): Bacteria > Pseudomonadati > Pseudomonadota > Gammaproteobacteria > Alteromonadales > Shewanellaceae > Shewanella > Shewanella sp. SR44-4. The sequence goes on from NZ_JACJDU010000046.1 coordinate 25,866, forward strand.
TTTTTAATCAAAACCAATACACCGTGAGTTGGCAATTATCATCAACTGATGCTCCACAACAGATACAGAGCGATATTAGCCAAGCATTAGCCGAGCTGGATACCGCCTCAAAACAAGTACAAGCAGCATTGAAACAACAACCGACTAATCAACAAATGTGGCAATTATGGCGCTGGATCATGCAACGTCAAATAACCCTATTGCAGCAAGGCCAAAAGCTCCCATTTACGTCTAAACGGACACCACAAGGAAATACAATATGAGCATTCTTAAATACGTGTTAATCGTGCCGTTAATCGGTATCAGTTTTATCTCAATGGCCAAAGAAGCCGTTGACCAACAATTAACGGTCACAGATAACCCTTCGGTCAGCATGAAAATACAACGGGGTAACGTTGAGCTCGTCAGTTGGGATAAAAATAGCATTCAGATTAAAGGTGAACTTGATGAGTTAAGCCAAGGCTTAATATTTGAGGTTAAAGGCAATAGCGTTATTGTAGAAGATAAATTACCCCGCAGTTATCAGGGCAGTAATAAACAAGGGTCACAACTGACCATTTACCTGCCTAAACAGCTAGGTTTAGATGCCGAGGGAGTATCAGCCAGTTATCAATTATCACAGCTAAATGGCCAAATATCGTTAGCGTTAGTCAGCGGCAACATTAACGCCCAACAACTTAGTGGCAATACTAAACTCACCACGGTGTCAGGCAATATTAATACCTCTGAGCTAGCAGGAAAAATTAACCTCGAAACAGTATCGGGCGATATCACTGATAGCAATAGCCAAGGCGAGGCTGAGCTGCGCTTAGTCAGTGGCGAACTAAAAAGCCAAAGCGCTTTTACACATTTGTCTGTCGACCAAGTGTCTGGTGACATAACCGCAATCGTTAACCAAGTCACTGAGTTGAATATTGTTACCATCAGTGGCGATGCACAATTAACCTTAGGGGCCGATTTAAACAAAGCTCAACTCGAAACCATAAGTGGAGATATGGCACTAACGTTTGCTGCTATGCCTAACATCAGTTTTATGATTGATGGCGGCCCTGGTGGAAAAATCGACAATCAATTAACCGATGATAAACCGCTAAAACAAAAGTACTCACCAGCCAAAACGTTGCAGTTCAAAACTCAAGCTGGCACAGGCCAAGTCAACATCAATACCATTAGTGGCAAAATTAGCCTGACTCAATAAGTGTAAAATAACATTAGCTCGGGGTAAGCGATGCTTATAAAAGAGCGCTTTGCTCGCAATTGATTCTGTATTGAAAAAGTGATTTTGTATTGAGTAGAAATTGATTTGCAATGAGCAGATAAAGAAATGCCCGGTAATCATTATATGGTGACAACCGGGCACTTTTATATATTCAAATAATGACTACACAGATTTCATTTCAGCATCGGTTAAAAAGCGCCATTCACCTGCGGCTAAGTCCGTGTTTAACTCGATATCACCTACCGCTTCACGGTGTAAATTAACCACTCTATTACCCACCGCGGCAAACATACGCTTAACTTGATGGTACTTACCTTCGCTAATCGTCAATCGCACATGGGTTGAGTCAATAATATCGAGCAAAGCAGGCTTGGTCAGCTCATCTTCATTGCGCAGCTCAACACCATCGGCAAATACCTGGATTAAACTGTCATCAATAGGTTCGGCTAATTCAACCAAATAGCGTTTACCACAATCTTTCTTTGGCGAAGTGATTTTATGCGACCACTGACCATCGCTGGTAATTAACACTAAGCCTGTGGTGTCGACATCTAATCGACCAGCAATGTGCAAAGTGTCCATTTTCTCAATATCAATCAAACTCAATACGGATGGATATTCTTCATCGATGGTTGAACAAATGGTGTCTACCGGTTTGTTTAACATGATGTAACGCTCGCCAATCACGCTAATTAATATGCCGTCTAAATGCACCGACATTTGTGGTAGTACTTTAAAACCTGAGTTTTTGACCACAACACCATCACAGGTAACGTCACCACGATGCAAGGCTCTCTTGGCCAATGACCGAGTCAGTTCGGTACTTTCACAGATAAATTTGTCTAAACGCACAATGATTACTCAATCTAAAAATATTGACGCTATTATGCTGCTTACACGCTTAAATAGAAATCAATCACCGATATTTTTCACCGCTAAGGTAATTTTTGGTTACACATCCTCACAAAAAACACGCTAAAAAGGCCTCCTTGCGGCTTGTTTTATAGGCGGATAAGGCCTTAACATACAATTCACAATAAAAAGTAATAGCTTTTCCCTTTGGATAAAGGGGTTATTACTGAATTAAGCGACACTGATCGCAATGCCCCATTGAAGGGCTTTTTACATCAAGCAAAGGAAACAACATGAGAAAATTGGTTATTGGCGGTCTATGCGCCTCATTAATTGCAGGCTTGAGTGCTTGTAGTGATGACAAGGCAGTCGTTACGCCTGCTGCAGATGTCGCAAAAACAGCTACTGCTGCTGCAGTAGAAAAAGCACTTACGTCTGGCATCACGTTTGACAACATCGACAAGTCAGTGCGCCCACAAGACGATTTTTATATGTATGTTAACGGCACATGGATGAAAAATGCAGAAATCCCTAGCGACCGTACCAACATTGGCGCATTTTACGACTTACGTGAAAATGCACGTGATGACGTTAAAGCCATTATTGAAGATTTAAGCGCGACGCCAAATCTAGCCGATGGCACAGATGAACAGAAAGTGGCTGATTTATATCGCTCATTCATGGATGTTGAAACGCTTGATAAATTAGGTATTGCACCAATCCAAGCTGATTTGGATAAAATTGCAGCCCTGAAAGATAAAAAAGAATTAACCGCATTTTTTGGTGAAAACCAAGCAAACGGTGGCGGTACACCGCTAGCATTCTATGTTGAAATTGATGCTAAAGATTCAAGCCGTTATGCCACACACATTTGGCAATATGGTTTAAGCCTGCCAGAGAAAGATTACTACTTTAATCAAGAAGAACGCTTCGTCAACATCCGTAAAGCCTACGTTGAACACATTGAGAAAATGTACAACCTTGCAGGCTTAGCAAATGCAAAAGCCAACGCTGAAGCCATTCTTGCACTTGAAACTCAAATTGCAGAAAAGCATTGGGACGTAGTTGAAACGCGCGACAGTACTAAAACATACAACCTATACCAAGTTAAGAATTTGCCAGAATTGGCTTCAGAAATTAACTGGGATGGTTATTTAGCGGCGCTTGGCGGCGACAAGCAAACAGATATCATTATCAACCAACCAAGTTATATCCAAGGCTTAAACGAGGTGCTTAAAAATAACGACCTTGATACTTGGAAAAACTACATGACTTGGATGGCATTAACTCATAATGCCAGCAATTTATCTGAAGCATTAGATAACGAAAACTTTGAGTTTTTCTCTAAGACGCTTAATGGTCAAGAAGAACAAGAACCTCGTTGGAAGCGTGGCGTGAGCACTGTGAGTGACACGCTAGGCGAAGTAGTGGGTAAAGTGTATGTGAAACGTCACTTTGCACCAGAAGCTAAAACCCGCATGGAACAGTTAGTTGAAAACCTACGTGGCGCTTATAGTTCAAGCATTGATTCATTAGATTGGATGAGTGCTGATACTAAAGTTGCTGCAAAAGATAAATTGGCTAAGTTTAATCCTAAAATTGGTTACCCGAACAAATGGGATGACTACAGCAAACTAACCATTAAAGCAGATGATTTAGTCGGTAACGCCAAGCGTGCAGCGATTGTTGAGCATAACAAAAGTCTTGCTAAGTTAGGCCAACCAATTGACAAAGACGAGTGGCACATGACGCCACAAACCGTTAACGCTTACTACAACCCAACCATGAACGAAATCGTGTTCCCTGCTGCGATTTTACAACCGCCTTTCTTCAACTTAGAAGCTGATGATGCGGTTAACTATGGTGGTATTGGTGCTGTTATTGGCCACGAAATGGGCCATGGCTTTGATGACCAAGGTGCTAAATTTGATGGCGAAGGTAACATGCGTGACTGGTGGACCGAAGCTGACTTAAAAGCATTCGAGTCAAAAGGCAATGCATTAATCGCTCAGTACAATGGTTATCAAGTGTTTGACGACCTACACGTGAATGGCAGCTTAACATTAGGCGAGAACATTGGTGACTTATCAGGTGTGACTATCGCCTATAAAGCTTACAAAATGTCACTTGACGGTAAAGAAGCACCAGTTATTGATGGCTTAACAGGCGATCAACGTTTCTTCATGGGCTTCACTCAAATTTGGCGTGTAAAGATGAAAGAAGAAGCCATGCGTAACCGCGTTGCAACTGATCCGCATTCACCTGGTCATTTCCGTGCATTAGGTGCGTTATCTAACATGCCTGAGTTCTACAGCACTTATGACGTGAAAGAAGGCGACAAAATGTACATTGAGCCTGCTAGTCGCGTAAAAATTTGGTAATCACCAAGACGAATGACTGACTTAGGTCACATTTACACACAAAAAAGGGCATCGAAAGATGCCCTTTTTTTATAAAAAAAACTAACCAATTGATAATAAAAACAAATACAACACAAAGCCACGTTAATATATATCATTAAACCTTGTTCATTCAGCCCCTATTCAGCCAAAAAGCGGTACATTGGGTTAACAGACATTATGCTGGAGCTATTCAATGAATAAGCTGTTTCGTACCTTCTTTATATTCTTAATTTTACTGTCTACACGTGGTGCTATTGCCCAGCCTAACGAGCTTAAATACACCAAGCTAGCTCAGCCATCTGACTTCAGCCAAAAATCATCTAATGATATTGAGCAGCTAATGGCGCTTTATGATCACAACAGCGACTTGGTGACACAAGATAGTGATAACTTGCATGCTCTGATGTCTCGGGCACCAGTGGCGCAGCAAGAACTGATTGACCTACTCCACTTCATTGATCAATCAAGTAATACTAAAACCATTATTCCTGCGACCAAAAGTTATCAGCGTGCCGCTCAAAAAGTGCAAACAAAATTTAATGGCGACGCCAGCCAACTAACCGATATAGCACGGGCAAGTGTGGTGGCCTATGACGTAAAAAGCTTGCTATCAAGTTACCAACAGTTGAGCCAATACACCGAAATTGTGCAATTAAAAAATCGTTTTTCTCATCCTAAAGTGTCAGGTTATCGTGATTTAAATGTATTAGTGAAATTACCCGTTAGCCAAATGGTGGTTGAAGTACAATTTCATTTAAATGATATTGCCGACATAAAAAGTGGCCCTGAACATCATGTTTATGAGCAAATCCAACAGATAGAGTCTCAGGCGAAAGCCACATCTAGACACTTAAATGACATTGAGCAAGCCATGATAGCCAAGCTTCGTCAAGACTCGCACAAGCAGTATCATAAAGCGTGGTTAAGCTATAAACGTCAAAGTTTATATAGTTCACAACAACAAGTAGCATAAATACTGATAACTATCCTTATTATGAATAACTCACAACCCCTAACGTTTTTCTAATCACAGTAAGTTTCCACCCTTTTAGCGCTCATATGAGCGCTTTTTTTTTGCCAAACAAGATCCGCAACAATCACTTCTGCTATACTCGCGCCCATTACAAAACGATCTGCTGGACAATGCGATGAATGACATTATTGAACAACTACAAGAATTAAGCGAAACCGTACCGGTGCCGTTAGAATTGCCAACTTTTGAGCAACTTGTAGAAGTTGAAGAACAGATCTTAATTGGTTTACCCAACGATCTAAAAGAATTCTTACTGTATGGCAGCGATGTTATTTATGGCACGCTTGAACCTGTTACCGCTGCCGATCCATCTTCACATACCTACTTACCTGAAGTGGCTTGTTATGCTTGGTCTATTGGATTACCTCGCGAACAAATTGCCATTTGCCAAATCGGTGATAGCTTTTATTGTATTGATGAAGAAAGCCAAGTGTTGTTTTGGAAAAAAGGCCGATTTAGCGACAAAGTATGGGAATCATTTTGGCATTGGGCCGAAGACGTATGGCTTAATCGATAATCTTATTTATTAGCCTAGGTTGGAGTTAACTAACCCAACGCAAGATAATAAACGGTTATCAAACAAATTATCACTAACAATGAGAACGATCATGTCGAAAAATACCGGTTTAAATGCAATTGAAATTCAATGTTTACGTCAGTCTTTAGGCCTAACAACTGAACAGGTTGCTAGCATCACTAAAGCCAGTAATGAAGACGTGATGGCATGGGAATCTGGCGAGAAAGAAGCACCGATTCCGGCTCAAAAAAAGTTACTAGAAATCGATGATATTATCGAAATGCAAGTGCTCAACACCTCTGACGGTATTGAAGAGCTATTTAAAAAAGAGCCTAAGCGTCGGTTAGCCTTTGTGGTGTATCCGACTCAAGCGCTATATACCCAATACAATCCAGAATTTTTAAGCACTTTACCATTAACTGAATTGTACAATGCCGCAGCTTGGCGTATTAAAAAAGAATGTAAACTCGTACTTGAAGTGGATGTAAGCTTAGTCGCGCTCGATGCCGAAGCCTATAAAGCTTATCGTGCTGATAACGGCATGAGCGAAAGCCGAGAAAGCCGTGCAAAATGGGCCGCTACTCAGTTATAAAAAACCTCCATTTTGACAGTCAATCACTAAAAGGAAGCTTCGGGCTTCCTTTTTAATAACGGTTATTTAGCGACATCGGCAAGTGCTACTGTTTTGGCGAGCGCAGCAGCCAAAGCAGGACGTTGCTTTAGCCTATCACGATACGCTGACAACTTTGGCGGAATGTCTTGCTTGAATCCCAAAGCCCACCCTAATGTTTGGCTTAATAGTATATCGGCGACCATTGGCTCGCTGCCACATACAAACCCAGACTCCGGTATCCAAGTTTCTGCAATAGCTGTCGCCTGATCAAACTCCCATTTAGCTACAGTAAACATAGTGTCTACACGCAGTTCTTTTGGCAACGCAAAACGATGCTTTGCAATACTCCAAATCGGTTGTTCAAGCTCACTAATGACAAAACTCATCCAGCGTTCATGGATAGCAGACTCTTGAGTACCCGGTTTTGGCAACCATTTACCTTGGCCGTACTTTTCCGCTAAATAACGCATAATGGCCGCAGATTCGCTTAACACAAAATCACCCTCTGTGAGTACTGGCATTTTGCCACTAGGGTTAAGGGCTAAAAATGCGTCACTTTTATGTTCACCATTAGCAAAATCGATAGCATAAAACTGCCATGCAATACCTAACTCTTCTAAAAGCCAAGATACGCGTAGCGCACGACTTTTTTGGGTTCCGTATAACGTAATCATTTTGGCTCCATTTTGTATGATGAGGTTGATGAGAATAAAAAAAGCCACATTGCACCTTAAGTGAATGTGGCGGTTGTTATCTTATGACGTTGTCATTAGAACTTCATTGTGACTTTAGTATAAATATAACGGCCTAATGGGTTATGTACACCCATTGCGTAACCATATAGGTCAGCATCACCATCACCAATCGCAAATGATGGCTCTTCATCAAACACGTTATTAACACCTACAGATAGCTTAACCATGTCATTGAAACGATATGAACCAGACATATCAACTAACAACTGTGCATCAACGGTACGGGTTTCGTTGAAATCTTCAAACTCGCCGATGTAACTTAAGTTAACGTTAGCGGCAAAGTCATCCATGTTCCAGTTAGTTGTCGCTAACCAGCGGTGTTGTGGATACTCATACTCACCAGTGTAATCAATGATCTCGCCATCAATTTCTTTTTCAAAGCTGATTAAGTAACTGTACTCTAGACCAAACTTAACGTCACCATAGCGGTTTAATTCAAGACCATAATGAGTTGATAAATCCACACCTTGAACTTCTTGTGAACCAATATTGACGAATCCAGATTTAATCACATCAAGCGGACCAAATGTCTGACCTGCTTGCGGTGCATTTCGCAAACAGACCGTACTGTTTTGATCATTACAATTTTCATCATAAAGAACCTGGTTTTGCAGTGAATCAATCTTGTGATCTTGGAGGATATTGTACATATCAACACCAATATCAAACTGCTGACTTGGAGCCCAAATCATGCCCACATTCCAGGTTTCTGACTCTTCTGCTTTAAGGTTAGGGTTACCGGCAAATATAAAGTTGTAATCCAATAACTCACAATCTACGTTATCAGCTTCACAACGATAGCTATCAATTAAAAAGTCACTTTTTTCAGATGGACCTAAGCCTATTTGCGCTAACGATGGTGCACGGAAACCAGTTGACCAAGAACCACGTGCAGTTATCTCGTCACTAATGCCCCATTGGAAGGCAATTTTAGGGTTAGTGGTTGAACCAAAGTCACTGTAGCTGTCATAACGACCCGCTAACTGCAGTTCAAAGTTGTCTGCAATAGGAATTGATAATTCTACATAGGCAGCATGTTGATCACGTGAACCAAATGCAGACACCGCTTCAGTACCAAAAATCAGACCGCGCTGGAACTGCTCATCTGGCACGTCACTAACGCTTTCTTCGCGATACTCTGCACCTGCAGCCATCATGATATCGCGGTCGGCGATAGTAAACGCATGGCCAGAAATACTCGCATCATAAGCTGTGATGCTCGACTTACCTTGTCTTACTAGGCTAGTAGTGATGCGATCAATTACATCTGCTGAGTTAATCGTGCCGCCAAAAGGATTGTAATTACCGGCATCAATTTCGGCTTGTAAGTAATCAGTTCTTACCCAACCTTGTGAACGATCGCCTGTTTGAGTTGATTCACTGCGACCACGTTGCGCTGATACTTCCCAGTCCCAATCGTTTATTACACCGCGAAGACCGGCAACAATACGCATAGTATCTGATTCGATATCCCAACGACGAGCGCCAGCATCAACCGTACGGTAACGGCCGATATCAATGTCTTGCCCAAATGGGTTGTTAGGATGAGAACCAGGCACGGTTAAACCAGCATCTTCATCTAATGGCGTTGGTGCACCACCCGCTTCAGAGGTGTTATGTTGTACAGATAACTCTAAAAATGCAGTTAAATCTTCACCGAGCATGTAATCAAATTGGCCAATAGCACCAACACGCTCAGACGTTGGAATGGTTAAATTGTATGGACCGTAATCAAACAAACAACTGCCACTTGCTGTGGCATTCTCAGCGGGGCAATCAGGATCGATAGTTTTCACACCATTAACATAAAAATACCCTGGAAAGCCTCGTGATGAACGGTAATCTTCACCGCCGTAAGGTGATTGGTTAGCGGTGCCAAAACGACCCATATCGCTTGCTGACAAAGTACCATTAGTAAAGTAATCAAGAATAATTGACGCACTGCCTTTGTCGGCTTTTACGCCCCACACTAAGCTGGCTGTGGTTTCGTCATAACCCGTACCGCTGTCATCACCATAACCTAGGTTAATTTCAAGCCCTTCGATATCTTTTCTTAATATGATGTTAACCACACCAGCGATAGCATCAGAACCATAAATGGCTGAAGCACCGTCTTTAAGAATATCAATGCGCTCAATCGCTGATACTGGGATATTGTTGATATCAACAAATGAATTCGAAATACCTTCAGCAAAGGCACTCGATCCCACTCGGCGACCATTGATAAGTACCAAAGTGGCATCTGGCCCTAAGCCACGTAAACTGATTGATGCACCACCGTTAGCGGTAGAGTCTTGGCTGTTTCCACGAGTAGAAAATGCACCAGAACCGTTTGCAGGCATACGCTCAAGCAATTGTTGTAGGTTATCGAAACCCATGTTGGCGATATCGTCTTTATTTAACGATTGTACTGGCGAAGGTCCTTCAATATCAGTTCGTTTGATACGAGAACCGGTCACTTCAATTCGTTCAACTTTTGATTCAGCACCTGCTTCGGCAGCTTGAGAAACGAATGCGATAGGGGCAAGGGACAGTGATATAGCGATAGCGCAAGCACTACGCAGTAGGTTAGTTTTTTTCATGATCATCCTTAACGTTAATTTATTGTTTTACATCCTTGACTGCTGCACACTGCCGTTAAAGCTATAACGACGCGCAACTCGTGCGGATTTATACTTACGTAACTAAGTTAAGTCATTTCTTAACAAAGTCAACACAAGCCCGTAATGTAAATGTAACCAGCCACTTAAACAAGAATAAATACTTAAAAAAAGTGAATTTAAATGCTTTTGATATGGAGGTCAGATGAGTGACAAAACGCTAGTTAGTGCCCACTTTCATGCAAACCTAGGTCTGTACTGGTTATTGTCTGGCAGCTTAGTCTTTTGCCTAAGTGTTGTTGGTATTCCATTGTTATTATTATGGTTTCCCCTAGGGTTATTGGCGACAAAACGTTACATCAATAACATGAGTGCTGAATTAACTGAGCAAAAACTCATCGTCCGCAAAGGGTTGTTTACTCGAACTGAAAATACCGTTCCATTGGATAAAATCACCGATATGGCACTTATCCAAGGCCCCATCATGCGCATGTTTGGCATACATAAACTTACCGTAGAAACCGCCGGGCAATCTGGTGCTGGGGCGTTAATTAACTTAACGGGCGTCATAAATGTAGTGGATTTTAGAGCACAAGTACTGGCACAAAAAACACAACTCACTGAACGGAAAGACCACACATCGGCCCGCCCCAATACCGATGCATTAATCCTCGACAATCTACAACAAATGAACGCTACTCTTTTGCGTATTGAACAATCATTAACCGCTAAACAATCAAACTAGGTCTTTTTTAACATGCTTAATCAACAAACTGCATCAGCCTTACCGTGGGTATCTCGTGTTAACACACTTTTTAAAGCCACAGGACCAGGGATCTTAATGGCCGCCGCCGCGATTGGCGCTTCTCACTTAGTCGCCTCAACTCGAGCGGGTGCCGAATTTGGTTGGCAACTGGCGTGGCTCATTTTATTAGTCAATATCGTTAAGTATCCTTTCTTCGCCGCTGGCGCTCGCTACACAGCAGCAACTGATGAGAGTTTATTGCACGGTTATCAAAAGCAAGGCCGCGGGTATTTGATGCTGTTTACTGGGCTTAATGTTATTGCCGCCATTGCCAGTACGGCGGGGGTATGTATGTTAACGGCGGCCATGCTAACCCAATTTATTCCGCTATCGATTGATGTATTAGCGCTAATTGTATTGGTCAGCTCATTAGCATTATTAATTTTCGGCCACTACAAACTACTTGATAAAATGACCAAAATTATCATGTTGGCTCTTACGTTAACCACCTTAGTCGCCGTGGCATTGGCTTTTAATCGTCATAGCGGATTCGGCACTCAAGTGGTTGGCGAATCTCCTTGGCAATGGGCGTATGTCGGTTTTTTAGTGGCGATGATGGGTTGGATGCCTGCTCCGATAGAGGTCAGTACTTGGAACTCATTATGGTTAATAGAAAAACGTAAAACTCAAACGGTAACCGCCAAGCAGGCTATTTTTGATTTTAATCTAGGCTATGTCACCACGGCATTACTGGCGATTGTATTTTTAGCGTTAGGCGCATTAGTGATGCACGGCAGTGGCGAGCGTTTTTCTGACTCTGGCGCGGTATTTGCGTCGCAATTGATCACCCTCTATAGCCAAGTTATGGGCAATGAAAGCCGCTATCTCATTGGGATAGTCGCGTTTTTATGTATTTTTAGCACCACAGTGACGGTAATTGATGGTTATAGCCGCACACTTGATATGGGCTGGCGATTACTGTCTAACAACACGTCCACACGCAGTTATTTAACCCAGGTGATGCTCGGGATCAGCGCGCTGGGTTTATTACTCATTTTATTCTTTAAAGGTGCCTTATTACCGCTGCTTGAATTTGTGATGATCCTTGCCTTTATGACTACCGTTATTTTTGCTTGGCTTAACTTCCGTTTAATGACCAGTGACACCTTGGCTAAAAAACATCGTTATGGCCGGGTGATGGTTGGATTGTCTTGGATTGGTTTATTGTATTTAGTTAGCTTCGCTATTTTGTTTATTTATTGGTATCTCACAAAATAATCTCACTAAAAGCCTAGAGACTAGGACGCTACGCGGCTAGATCCTATAAAATCAACAGCCTAACAGCGAAGCGATACCAGCAGACCGAAGGTCGCACTAGCAGACCGAAGGTCGCACTAGCAGACCGAAGG